>NZ_JBRREK010000001.1:0-217903 GCF_056760235.1 Stenotrophomonas sp. STEN018 | reverse complement strand
CCCCCCCCCCGCCCCCCCCCCCCCCCCCCCCCCCCCCCCCCCCCCCCCCCCCCCCCCCCCCCAAACCCGCAAACCCCGCCCTGGGGGGCGGGGCTAACCCCGCGAAGCCACGACTGAGTCAATCGGCGAAGGGCCGACCCCTCCCCAGCCCTCCCCTTCGCTACGCGAAAGGGAGGGAGCACGAGCTCCATGCCGAGCATGGCTCGGCTCTACCGGCAGGCCCGCCTTTGTGGGAGCGGCGTAAGCCGCGAAGCCAGCACCACATCAGCTGGCGAGAGGCAAACCCCTCCCCTTCGCTGCGCGAAAGGGAGGGGGCGGAAATGTAGTGCCGAGCCGTGCTCGGCATGGAGCTTTCCCGGAAATGCCCCTGCCGAGCATGGCTCGGCACTACATGCAAAAAAAAAGCCCCGCTATGCGGGGCTTTTCATCAGCGCGCCATCGCGCGGGTCTGTTCCAGCTCTACCTGAAGGGTAGATGCCAGTTCGTCCCTGGCTACCTCGAACTGCTGTTCACGCAGCAGATCCTTCACCGCAACCACACCACGCGCCAACTCATCTTCACCGGCCAACACCACAAAACGGATACCGGCCTTGGCCGCGTACTGGAACTGCTTGCCGATCTTCTTCGGCTCCATCTGCACTTCAGTATTGATGCCACCGGCGCGCAGGCGACGAGCGATATCCAAAGACTGCGGCATGGCCGCTTCGTCCATCAAGGCCACCATCGCGTGCACGCTGCTTTCAGCGATGCCGTCGATCAGGTTGGCCTCGCGCAGCTGCCAGAACAAGCGGGTCAGGCCGATCGAGATGCCAACGCCCGGCAGCTTGGACTTGGTGTAGTGGCTTGCCAGGTCTTCATAGCGGCCACCCGAGCAGATCGAACCGATCTGCGGGTGATCAACCAAGCTGGTCTCATACACCGTGCCGGTGTAGTAATCCAAACCGCGGGCGATGGAGAAATTCAGGCAATACGCGGTTTCCGGCACACCCAGCGCCTTCACCAGCTCCAGCACTTCGCGCAGCTCGGCGGCGCCGGTGCGCAGCGACTCGCTGGCCGATTCGCCGGCGGCAGCCAGTACCGCATCGATCTGCGCCAGTGCGTCCGCATGCGAGCTGGAGCGAACTTCAACGAACGACAGAATACGATCGACCGCATCAACCGGCAGGCCGAAATCCGGGCCGACCAAGGTCTCACGCACGTAATCCGGGCCGCGCTTGTCGAGCTTGTCGACCTCGCGCAGCACCAGCGCCTGCTGCCCGGCATCCACCACGCCCTGCGCTTCAAAGAAACCGCGCATCAGCTTGCGATTGTTCAGCTGCACGGCGAAATTGCCGATGCGCAGCTCCGAGAACACCGCATAGATCACCGCCAGCACTTCGGCGTCGTAGCGGATGCTCAACGTGTCCTTGCCAATCACGTCAACGTCGCACTGGTAGAACTCGCGGAAACGGCCGCGCTGGGCGCGTTCGCCACGGTAGACGCGCTGCATCTGGTAACGACGGAACGGGAAGGTCAGGTCGTGTTCGTGCTCAGCCACATAACGGGCCAGCGGCACGGTCAGGTCGAAGCGCAGCGCCATCTCCGGCAGACCGCCCTTGTCGGCTGATTCCGCGGCATTGGCCAGCGCACCGGTGGACTGCACGAAATACACCTGGCGCTCGGTCTCGCCGCCGGACTTGGTCAGCAGCACATCGGACAGCTCGAACACCGGCGTTTCCACCGGCAGGAACCCGAAGCGCTCGTAGTTGCGGCGGATGACGTCCAGCATGCGCTGGAACGCGATCTGCTCGCGCGGCAACAATTCCATGATGCCGGGCGGGGTACGGGGCTTGATCACGGGCAAAACTCCTGCAACTCAAAGGGGAAACGGTCGCTAATTCTAGCCGCACACCGCCCGTCTGGCCGCATGAAGTATAATTTAGGACACTTATTCCCCCTGTCCTAGCCATGTCCCGGCCAGCCCAAGGCTCCGAGCAATCCCCCGTTTCGTCCATTGCCAGCGAAGGCAATGGTGCGCGCGAGTGCCTGCAGTGCTCGGTCCGGCACCTATCCGTGTGTTCGGCCCTGTCCTGCGATGAGGTGCACGCACTGGAACAAATCACTGTATCCACGCCAGTGGCAATGGGCACCACGCTGGCCCGCGCCAGCGAGCCGCGCACTTATGTCTATACAGTAACCGAGGGAGCGTTGCGTCTGGTGCGCACCTTGGCCGATGGCCGCAGACAGGTGAACGGTTTTGTACTGCCGGGTGATTACTTGGGCCTTAGCAGCAGCGACCACCATCGCTATGACATCGAAGCCATTGCCGACAGTCGGGTCTGCCGGGTACCGACCACGCAGATGCGCGACCTGCGCCAACGCTACCCCCACCTGGAGCGCAAGCTGCTGCAGCGCGCTTGCCAGGAGCTGGATGCGGCACAGGACAATGCACTTGCGCTGGCCCGCCTGCAGCCGCCGGAGCGGTTGGCAGACTTCCTGCTGCGCCTTGCCGCCCGCGAGGCGACCTTGAACGGGCGCAGCAGCAACCGGGTGTCATTGCCGATGGGTCGCGGCGATATCGCCGACCATCTTGGCCTGACCATGGAAACGGTGAGCCGCACCTTCACCAAGCTGCGCCAGCAAGGCTTGATCGCCCTGCCCCACCTGAATGTGGTGGAGATCCTGGATTTCGCCGAGCTGCAGCACCTGGCCAACGACGAGTTCTAAGGCTTCACCTGTAGAGCCGAGCCATGCTCGGCTGAAGCGTTACCGGTGAAGCCTCTGCCGAGCATGGCTCGGCACTACCTGACCGGATTTGCCGGGAAAGCCCCTGCCGAGCATGGCTCGGCACTACATGAGCCGGCGACACCGGCTTGTGGGAGCGGCGTCAGCCGCGAAGCTCGTACATTTCCAGATCACGGATATTGGTCGCAGCGAAACAATCCTGGCTTCGCGGCTTACGCCGCTCCTACAATTTGATTTAGCGGCAGAGCCTCTGCCGAGCATGGCTCGGCACTACGACTCTCGTTGGTTCACAGCAGCTTCTCACGCAGCGCGGTGTACTCCGGTGCGCAGGGCTCGGCATGGGCCGGGCGCTTCAGCAGATCGGCCAGTGCCGGCGGCACTTCGATCTCACGACCGATCAGCGGCTCAACCACCGACTCGAACTTGGCTGGGTGCGCGGTCGCTGCCACTGCCCAATGCTGATCCGACGCTGCACTGCCACTGGCGCGTAGCTGCTCCAGCACATGCACCGCAGTGGCGGTATGCGGACAGAACACTTCGCCGAACTCGCGATAGCGATGAGCAATGGTCTCGCGGATGGTTGAATCGTCAACCGCCTGCGAAGTGAATGCATCGCGCAGCGCCGCATCATCACCCTTGTATAGCCAGCGCAAGCGCTCGAAGTTACTCGGCGCGCCCACATCCATCGCATTGGCTAGCGTAGCGACACTGGCCTTCGGCGCGTAATCAGCACCATTGAAGTAATCCGGAAGCACGCGGTTGGCATTGGTCGCCAGCACGATGCGCCCCAACGGCACGCCCAAGGCGCGCGCCATCACCGCCGCCATCGCATTACCCAGGTTTCCGGTAGGGATGACGAAATTCAGCAGCGAACCGTGCGCAGCCTGATGGATGAGCGCGGCATGTGCGTAGTAGCTCATCTGCGGCAACAAACGCCCCAGGCTGATGCTGTTGGCCGAACTCAGCGGCACCTGCGCCTGCAGGCAAGTATCACTCAGTGCCTGCTTGGCCATGGCCTGGCAATCATCGAACGAACCGGCCACGCGGAGTGCGCGGATATTGCCACCGAGGCAACCCAACTGATGCGCCTGACGCGGCGATACCCGCCCATCCGGGTACAGCACTACAACCTGAAGATTGGGTTGGTTATGGAAGGCCGCGGCGACTGCAGCGCCTGTGTCGCCGGAAGTTGCGACCACGATAGTCAGCGGACGCTCCTGCCCCGCACGCAAGCGCGACAGGCTGGCGGCGAGGAAGCGCGCGCCAAAGTCCTTGAACGCTGCGGTGGGGCCGTGGAACAGCTCAAGCACATGATCGTTGCGGGTCGCCAAGGCCTGCAACGGCGCTGGGAAGTCGAAGGCTTCGCTGCAGATTGTCGGCAGTTCAGCTGCCAAGGCGTCATCCGCGAAGAACGGCTGCAACAGCTCGGCGGCGGTCGCGGCGAGCGTATCGCCTAGCTCTAGGGTGCGTAGTGCCGGCATCGCTTCGGGTACGTACAAGCCGCCATCGGGTGCTAGACCGGCGGCAATGGCCTGGCTCAGCGTGGTGACGGGGGAAGCGTTGCGGGTGGAGATGAAGTTCATTCGGAAATCCGCGAAATGGTTGGTGTGCTGCTTTTGAATCAATGACCGCGCAAGGGTCGCCCTCACCCCACCCCCTCTCCCGATGGGAGAGGGGCTTAAAGGCCTAAAGCAGTCTGGCGCCGGGGCTGTTGATCGGACTTACCCAGCTTTGGCTATCGAAACCCGCTGCAGCGAACGCCGCCTGCACATTGGACGCGGCAGCCAATGCAGTGTCACGGTCTTCAAACCAAGCAAAAACACTGGGACCTGCGCCGGAGATGCTGGCGCCCATCGCGCCTGCAGCCAGTGCAGCTGCCTTGGCCGCATCGAAGCCGACAATCAAGGGCGCGCGTCGCGGCTCGATCAGAACATCGACCAAGCCTGCCCGCACAAGACTCACATCGCCCGCATGGCAACCGGCCAGCACCAGCGCCAGATTGCTGCTCTGCGCGACAAATTCCTTCAATGCATAGCTGCCCTGCAGAGCTTCACGCGCGCGACGTGTTTCCAACAACGCATCCGGATGCACCAGCAGGCTATGCCAATGCGCAGGTACCGGCACCGGCACCAAGCGCTCCAGCGTGGAGAGCACCAAACCGCCGAGGAACATCGGGCCCAGGTTATCGCCGTGGCGACTGCCACTGGCGACCGCCTCGCCTTCCAACGAATACTTGTAAAGCTGCTCGCGGCTCAATGGCACATCCAGCAATGCATTGGCCGCGACCAAGGCCGCCACACAGGACGCAGCCGAGCCGCCCATGCCGGAGCTCAGCGGTATGCCTTTGTCGATTTCCACTTCAAAGCCAAACGGCAGCGCCAGCGCCTCACGCAAAGCGATCAGCGCCGCTCCTGCGGTATTGCTGGGCGCATCCAGCGGCAACTCGACCGCCGCACCACGAATGGCGACGATACGCACTTCCGCTGCTTCGATGCGGCGCACTGTCACCGTGTCGCCAACATCCGGCACCGCATAACCCAGCAGATCAAAACCGACTGCCACATTGGCCACCGACGCCGGCGAAAACGCCCGCGCCTGTCGTACTCCGGAACCCGTCAAAGCATCACTCACAATCGCGCCCCCTCGCCCGCTGCAACGCGCAGCACATCGGCAAACACACCGGCTGCCGTCACTTCCGGCCCTGCGCCCGGACCCTGCACCACCAGGGGGTTGTCGCAGTAACGGCGAGTGGTGAACTGCACTACGTTGTCGGTCAAACGCAGGTTGGCAAAGGCGTGATCAGCCGGCAGCTCAACCAAGCCAACGCTGGGCTGCTGGCCGGGCTTGAACTGGGCCACGTAACGCAACACGTTGCCGCGAGCGCGCGCATCGGCCAGACGCTGCGCGAAGCTTGCATCCACTTCGTGCAGACGCGCCATGAAGTCCTCGACGCTGGCGCTCTGCAATGCGGCAGGCACCAGGCTTTCGACTGCCACATCTTCCAGGCTCAGCTCATAGCCGGCTTCGCGGGCAAGAATCACCAGCTTGCGGGCCACGTCCACGCCGGACAGGTCGTCGCGCGGATCCGGCTCGGTATAGCCCATGCCGCGCGCCTGCGTGACCAGCTCGGAGAACGCTACGCTGCCGTCGTACTTATTGAACAGCCACGCTAGCGTGCCTGAAAAAATTCCGGCAATCGCAGTCACTTCGTCACCGGTATCAACCAGATCGCGCAGCGTGGTGATCACCGGCAAACCCGCACCCACCGTGGCTTCGTAGCGGAAGCGTGCACCAGTGGACGCAGCCGCCTCACGGATCGCCTGGTAGCGCGCCAGCGGGCCGGAGCCTGCCTGTTTATTCGGGGTGACCACATGAATGCCGGCCGCCAACCAGCCGGCATAGCGATCGGCCACTTCGGCACTGCCACTGCAATCGATGATCAGCGTATGCGGCAGACGCGCCGACAGCAGATGCTCGGTGAACAGATCAAGATCGTTGGGCAGCGCTGCGGAATCGAACGCGGCTTTCCAGTTGCCATGCATGCCACGCTGGTCGAGCACCATGCGATTGCGCGAAGCGACCGCACGCAGGCGCAGATCAAGCTTGGCCCTGGCCAACAGCGCGGCTTCAGATGCATACAACTGCTCAAGCAAGGCTGCACCGACATTGCCCGGCCCGATCAGGCCGACCGAGAAGGTCTGTGGCGACAACCAGAAGCCGGCATGCGCCGCACGCAATGCCTTGGTTGCATCACAGGCTTCGATGGCGACCGAGATATTGCGCTCGGACGAGCCCTGCGCGATAGCCAGGATATTGACCTGCGCGCGCCCCAGCGACTCGAACAAACGTGCGGCAACACCGGGCTGGCCGGCCATTCCGTCGCCTACCGCCGCAAGCACGCTCACCCCACTGGTGAGCTGCACGCGCTGCACCTGGCCTGCCGCCAGTTCATGCGAGAACGCTTGGGTCAGCGCGTCGCGGGCGAACTCGGCTTCGGCCTGCTTCACCACGCAGCAGATTGAATGCTCGGAGGAACCCTGCGAAATCATCACCACCGACACATGCGCATTGCGCAGCGCCGAAAACACCCGCTCAGCCGTGCCTGGCACACCAATCAGACCGGTACCTTCGACGTTCAACACGGCCAGATCCGCGCTCAAGGTCAAGCCTTTGATCGGGCCGCTGCTGGAGCTTTCGGCGGTGATACGGGTGCCCGGATGATCTGGACGGAACGTATTGCGGATGATGATCGGCAAGCCACGCTCTATGGCCGGGGACATGGTCTGCGGGTGCACCACCTTTGCGCCGAAGTAGGCCAGTTCGCAGGCCTCGTCGTAACTCAGTGCATCCAATTGCACCGCTTCCGCCACCACGCGCGGGTCGGCCGAGAGCACGCCGTCGACGTCGGTCCAGATATGCAACTCATCGGCAGCGAACAGGGCGGCGAAGATGGCGCCGGAGAAATCACTGCCATTGCGGCCCAACGTGGTGATATTGCCCTTGCGGTCGCGGGCAACGAAGCCGGTTACGACCAAACGCTGCGACGGATGCGATTCGCGCCACAACGCCAACCTCGCGGCACTGGACTTCCAATCCACATCCACGCCCAGTTCGCCGTGGTTGACCACCAGCACGTCGCGCGCATCCAATACGTCGGCGTCCTCGCCAAGGGCCTGCAGATGGTGACCAAGCAGATGGGCCGAGAACACTTCACCCAGTCCCTGCACGCGGTCCAGCACTTCCTGCGGCAACTCGCCGATGACCGCCAGCGCCGCCAGAATCTCGCGCAGGCGCTCGAAACGCGCGTCCAGCCATTCGATGGTCACCCCGGACTGTTCGCCCAACAACGCGGCGGCCGCGCCACGATGGCGTGCCCGCAACTCATGCCAGCGATCATCCCAAGCCGGATCGGCTGCAGCCGCAGCCTTGGCCAGGCCGATCAGCGCGTCGGTCACACCCTTCATCGCCGACACCACGGTGACCTGCACTGTCTCGTCGCGGGCCAGCAGCAGCTGCGCCACATGACGGTAACGTTCGGCATCGGCGACGGAAGTGCCGCCAAATTTGTGCACGACGGTACGAACGGCAGCGTTCGCGGCAGGATCGGCGGGTGAAACGGCAACTGACGACATCGGAAGAACCTCGGCTGGAGGCCCCGACACGCATCTGGATGGGGTTCCCCCGCATCCTGATCCGGGTGCGGGGCCGTTGTTTTCGGAAATTACGCGAAGACGACGGACCGCACCGGGCTAATGGTGACGGTAATAGTGGTGGTGGTAATGGCGCCGCCGAACCCGGGTACGCTCACCCGACCGCCCAAAGGCGACTGCGAGGTGATGACGAGGGGCTGCGGGCTGTTCATGCCCTTCAAGAGACAACAGCCGGGATCAGACTGTCAAGTGCTGCGTTGCAAAAACGCAGATAAAGGCAACGTCGCCAAACCTGCAGCTAAAAGTTGCAAATGTCATCAAGCACGAACGTCGCGCATTTAACTGGCAAGCAGCACGCAATACCTGACTCAAGGCGGCGCGGCATGCCCCGGGGCCATCACAGCAAACTGCCGCCCGCAGACAATCGAAAGAACCGCCGCAGTCAGGCTTTCGCCACCTGACTGCGCAGATTCCTCACGCCGATGCAGCCGCTGGTGCCTTCGGCCGGTGCGCTGCGGCACTCCAGATCACGCCAGCCAGCAAGCACAGCGCAGCAACAACTTCGATCGCTACCGGCCAGCGCTGCTGCCACAGGAAGCCGTAGACCAGCCCGAACAAGGTCTCGAACACGATCATCTGCCCGCCCAAGGTCAGTGGCAAGGCGCGACTTGCGCGGTTCCAGCAGGCATTTCCCAGGATGGAAGCAAACACCGCCACCGCCGCGGCCATCACCCAGAAGCCCGCCCATTCACGCCCCGAATGCCCTGCCCCGCCATCGGCAAAGGCGAGCGGCGCCAGCAACAAGGCCAGGCCGCCGGTTGCCACGCCGGTCAACAGCGACCAGTCATGTCCGGACACATTGGGCACTTTGGCCAACCAACGAGTATTGCCCACCGAATAGGCAGTCCAGGACACCAACGCGCCCACGCCGCACAGCAGGCCGATCAAACGCTGCGTGGTGGTGGTCTGCACATGCGTCGAGGCGATGGCCTCGTAACCCATCAGGACCACGCCCGCCACACATAACAGCAAGGCCGGTGCCAGCCGTGACAGCGGCACTGCCCCCGGCTCACGCGCACCGACCACGGCCACCAGCACCGGCACCATGCCGACTATCAAGGCCGCAGCACCGCCACCGCTCCATTGCACGCAGATGGACAGCAGTACGAAATAGATCAGATTGCCGAGCAGGCTCAGCCAGGTCAGGGCCTTCCAGTCGGCCTTGCCGATATGCGCCCGCAGCGCCGACCAGCGCGGCACCAGCAGGATCACCGCAACCAGGCCATAAATCAGGTAGCGCGCCGCGGCCAATTGCAGCGGCGAGAAGTCACCCAGCACGGCTGGCGCAAGGAACACCAAGCCCCATAGCGCGCCCGAAGCCACCCCGTTACCAATTCCAAACAACATCCGCTCTTTCATCAAGCCACCCGACAGTCAGACACAACACCAGCATCCAACTGCCGGCCCACTGTGTATTGTCCCAAGCTGCGCGACGCTGTGCCCAAACTACGCGTCCAGACTCCGCCGGTAGCGACCCGGGGTAATCCCCTGCGAGCGGCGCATGGCCCGGGTCAATGCGCTCTGGTCGGAGAAACCGGCCCGCTGGGCAATCTGCGCCACGGGCTGCTTTCCCTCAGCCAACTGGCGCTGCGCCCATTGCAGACGCTGCTGCTGCAGCCATTGCCCCGGTGTGAGGCCGAATTGACGCTTGAACGCGCCATGCAGCGCGGTCAGCCCCATCCCAGCTACCTGCGCCATCCGCGCCAGCGGCCAGGTCTGACCGGGGGTAGCGCGAATCTGCTCGCACAACCGCCGCAGGCCGACACTGTCAACCGATGAGGGACGCTGGGCGGCAAACAAGCTACCCAGCAACAATGGCAGTACATGCCTGGCGACAGGTTCAGCCACCGCATGAAGGCCACCAACACCGATGTCCACGAACTCAAGCAAGCTGCGCGCCGCCGCCGAAATCCCCAGAAATGGACGCACCCGCCCCTGATCCAACTGTGACCGCTCCAACAGGGCACTGTCACAGTCAACGATCAGAAACCGGTTGTGTCCATTACCTGCCTGCACGTGAGCCGCGCCCGGGACGATCACGGCGCCGTGCAAGGTGTCCAAGCACCCGCCGCGCCCGTCGATTTCCAGCTCCAGGCTCCCACGCAGCGGCAACACCAGCTGCAAATGGTCATGGCTGTGCGCATGGCCGGCCGGGCCATAACTACGGAAATTGAGGGTTTCAACGCATTGCATTGGCATGCGCACCGGGGCTGACTGGCGCTTGCAGCGGGCACCGCAAGCTGCGCGGAAAGATGGTGACCCCGACACGATTCGAACGTGCGACCTGTCCCTTAGGAGGGGACATGCTACAGTCTCGGAACCGTTGGTACACATAGGTTTTGGCCTCGTTCCAACATTCTGTGGCAACTCGCTGTGGCAACTTAGACCAAAAAGCAGAACCCGAGCCTCAAAATGAAAAGCCCCAGCGCGGGGCTGGGGCAACTCAAAAGTGGCGACCCCGGCCCGATTCGAACGGGCGGCCTGCCGCTTAGGAGGCGGCTGTTCTATCCAGCTGAACTACGGGGCCATTGATCTTCAAGTCTATCAGGGAAAGGACATGACCGGAAAGCCCCGCAAGAATGCAAAGCAAACAAGAGATCGGCCCAGTGGCGTGACGTTCCGTGATGACGGCAATCCGCGTTGGGAAGTTCGCATTCGCTGGCAAGTGGATGGGGAAAAGCGTTCATTGCCGGTGACTCACTATCCAGTAGATATGAGCGCTCCAAAAGGAAGCGTTACCCATATCCAAACCGCAGAAAAGTTCGCATTGCGCTATGCAGAAGAGCAATGGGAAAAGATCAAATTGGGCACAATGGAATGGTCCAATGCCGCCCATCGATACACTCTTGGCGACATCCTGAAACGCTATCAGGACGATGTGGAGAATGGCCGCATCATGACGTTTGACCAATTCAAAGAATTGGAAGCGAAAGGAAAGATCACCAAACGTCCAATGATCCGCAACAGCATTCGTCGTGAAATGGTGACGGTTCGCATCATGCTGGGAACCGCGCAACGCGGCCACAACAAACAGGGATTTCCAGACCTGTGCAACACGCCATTGAACAAATTGACTTATGAAATGTTCTATGACGCCGATGACACATCTGCGTTGAATTGGCGCTTGAAAAATGGAAAGGGTCAAATTGCGGGGAATTCAACAATTCGAAGCATCCTCACCACATTGCGTTCCATCTTCAACATCGCCATTCGGAAATGGAAACTTGACTTCAAGAATGTTCTTGCAACGTTGAAAGACATTCCCCAAGACGATGGACGGGACAGAACATTGTCTGAAAGCGAGATGGATATGTTCTATGCGCAACTGCAAACAAACAGAACAAATCCCAACACACTGGCCTGCATCATGTTCATTCGGCAAACAGGTGCCCGCCGAAGCGAAGCCTGCAAGTTGGAATGGGCAAATGTCGATTTGAACAAGAATGAAGCAACGTTCATTGATACGAAATCAAAGAAAGGTGAAGTGAGGAAACGAACCATCCCGCTTGAAGATGAGTCCATTGAACTCCTGAACACCATTCGTGACAACCGGCCCATCAATGAACTTAATGGCCCTGTGTTCCTTGTTCGTGGGAAATCACTGCGGCCTGATACGGTGACGCAAGCATGGCGCAGGACACGCGAGCAATTGGCAGAGAAAACAGGCGATAAGACTTTTCTCACCGCTCGCATCCATGATTTGCGCCACACCCGGATTACTGAGTTGGGTATGGTGATGGGTGTTGGTGAAGTTGCCGCCATCTCTGGACATCGTGACCTAGCCTCATTCAAACGCTACTTCAATCCAACGCCTGAAATTCTTGGGCAAAAGTTGAAGGAGGTACGGAAAATCGAGATGATCAAAAAGAATTTCGATATCCTCTCCACACTCAATCCAAGCGAATTAAGCGAATTGATTGAGATGAAACGAAAGATGGATAACGACAAACAATAACCCAAGCCCCCAATCGGGGGCTTTTATATTTCCGTCAATAATAAATCGGTATTGACATAACTCAATTATTTCGTATTTGTGAATTAGATCAGTTAATTCACGGAGTGCGAAATGAAATTGAGAAAGAATATAAAAGCCATTTGTTTAATTGGATTGGGGTTGTTCATTCAAAACGCTTCTGCAATGGAAGCAGAAGAACCCGTTCGACAAGTTAGCATTGCCGGTGTCGGCGTCATCGACTATCAACGGTTGTTCACTGTCCAATCCAATGAGGGCGAAACAATGGATCAATTCGCTTACCGCATCGCTCCCCGGATCAAAGCCTACTCAGAAGAAACAGGGTTTGAAGCGTGTGGTGTCATCGCCCAAAAGGACGATAAGTTCTCTGTGATCGTCGGAACCAACTTTGGTTATGTCGTCTGCGTCAATTCGCGCTCACTGGTCGTTGAAGGCTTCCAACACGCTGGAGCCACCATCCATTCCCACGGAAAGCAAGGACGCTTCAACCCGTCTAAAACGGATCAGTTGTTCATGGGCCAGCACTTCACTGGACGCCATCAGAATTTGACCGTCGTACACGGCCAAGCACAGAACAATTTCAGCGATGAGGACCGCAAGAGCGGTGCGGGATATCTCGCTGGCACCAATGGCCGCTTGTTCTATCAGAACAAGGGCAAGACACGCGAAATTCAGCCATCTCTGTGAGGGTCAACCAATGACCTCAGAAGACCAAAGCACGCACAATGTAAGCATGTTACGTGATGCTGCGATTAGGGGAGATGTTGGACGGCTCAAAGAGTTCATACCTGAATCCAATATCACTTCCAACACAAACGCATTGGTGTGGGCCGCACTGAGAGGTAATGCAGACTGTGTTGAACTGCTTATCCCTGTCAGCAATCCACTGTGGGAAAACAGTGAAGCACTTAACCGCGCTGCCATGTATGGACACACCGAATGCGTGAGGTTGTTGATCCCTGTTTCGGAACCAAAAGCAGGGAACAGTTACGCTTTACAATGCGCATCCATCAGAAGTCACAGGGATGTGGTCGAATTGCTTATCCCTGTCAGCGACGCTTACACAGCCAAGACAATCCTTCGCTCGTTGTACTGCCATCAAGCAGTCACATTTATTGACAATGCTGTCAACGCAATGGCAAGCCTCAAAGACTGAGCGAAATACACCAGCAACAAGAAGCCCCCGATTGGGGGCTTATTCATATCGATCCCTGTGATAGACGAACACCAACACTGGGTCTTTGGTTAGATACTCTGCAATGACATCAGAGTTCCACGCCGTCAACTGCACCACATTGGCTTTCTTGTGGGCGAAGTTGGCAAGGATTTGCAAACAGGCTGTAGCGGTGCACAGCGGATCAATGTCGTTGATCAGAATTTCAACGGGCTGTTCCTTGCTCAACGCTGCCAAAATCATTGCCCCACTTCCACACGTGGGATCAGCAATTTTCTTTACCGTCTCAGGCTCCACTTCGTCGTGAGCGTTACTGGATTTGAACGCCGCACGCGCCAATGCATTGGTGGTGAAGTGTTGGGCCAGCCGTGCATTGCCTCGGTTGAAGTGCAACGCGTGCAGTTCTCCAAAGATGTCGTATCCCATTGGCAAATCGTCTAGGGCTTGCCTGTACGCCTTGACGATATCCGTTATCCACTGTTCGTGAACCAATTCATTGGTGAACCCCAACTTCCCGTACTCGGTGATTGGGAATTCAGCGCGGGGAAGATTGGTGGAGATGGTGTATTGCAACAAGCACAAGTTGTGTTGTACCGCTGCCAACATCCTCTCGCGCTCGCTCTCCATTGGAATGGCATCAATGGCCTGAGACAACGGCTGGATACTCGGATGCAAATCACTGAAATCAAATTTTGCCACACATCCCCCTGTTGTTACATCAGCCGTTTGTCACCGTCTCTGGCGTTGGCGTAGTTCTCTGCAATGGAAGAATTCAACCTCATTTCCGTTTCAACCATTTCAATAAAATGAATTTCCTTTATTTGACCCCACGATTCCAACTCAATTTTTGCTGAATCCACATCACTCACGGGAATGAGCATTTCCACAATGTCTGCATGGCTTTTTTCTGCAGCAACTCGTAATGCCACACTGAAATCTTGAGATGGATGACTGACTGGGATCAGGAGTTCAACACACTCTTTGTGCCCATTTTCCGCCGCCAATTGCAATGCATAACTGATTTCCGCCAGTATTGGAGATACCGGAATAAGGAGTTCAACACACTCTTTGTGCCCATTTTCAGCAGCAGCATATAAAGCGGCGCAATGATTTCTGGCTAAATCACTCACAGGAATGAGTTTCTTAACTGTCTTGCAATCCCCATTCTTTGCCGCTTCAATCAGCAATTCTGTATTCGCTTTCCGCTCTTCTTTTGTGATATCCATTCTTCCCCCTATGCCGCCAGTCGGTGTTCGTAATACGGATGTTGCTTGTCATCCATTACAGCATCCATAGCTTCCAATCCGTACTTCTGCGGTTGCAACCACTGCTCAACGTTTTCCCGCTTGAGATTGATGATGGTTCTGTCGTGCCCTGCTTCCATCACTTCGGGTTCTGGCTCGTCTGTCACCGCTGCGAATGAATACAACGGTGGCTCTATACCCTTCGAGTCTTCCCACTTGGACCACAAGCAGGCAATGAACATCAACCCGCCACCACGGGGGTTGAATTGCATCTCCACGCTTTCGCCGTCGCGGTCAACCATTTCATAAAACTGATTGGCAACCATCACGCCATGTGTGTGCCCAAATTGGTTGCGCCAGAACCGCCGCAGGTTGTCGCGTCTGGCGTTGTAGGTTCCACTCACCTGCCCTGTTTTCGTGCGGTCAATGGATGGGTCCATTCCAGCGGGACGGCAGTGATAGCGCATGGGGCGCACCACCTTCTTTCCGTCCTCCACGATCAACACAGGGGCGTAGTAGTCAGGCCATATGCGGTTGTCGCGCTCGGGCTCCGCTGTGACGCGTTGCGCGTCCAGTATCCAACGCCTGTACTGCTTGATCTTGTTGGTGGCAACGCGCTGGTCGTTCAGTGCGGTCTTCGTCTCTTTGACGGCCAACTTCTTTTGAGCCAGTTGAAGACGCTCTTCTTGGGCCTGCAAATCCTCCATCGCCTTGCTCACCACACCTTCGTTGTACTCCTTGATGAAAGCGGCAATGCGTTGCTCTTCTTGAGTCTTCGGATGGCGGAACGGGGCATCCATGCCCTTGGGAATTTTCAACTTGAACGACTGTTGCCGCTGGGCATACAGCCTGACAAACTCTTTGATGTCGATGTCCGCGCCGAACTCTTTGGTGTACTGGGTGAAATCTGCCCACACCTCTGCCGAGTAGCACATACAGCCTCCATGAATGGGAGTTAGTAGCATTACTAACAACGTGAGGCTATCCTACCTCGCCTGTAGATCCGTGTCTGGTCATGAACGTCCTCAAAGCCCCTGAATGCCCCGCACCGCTGGGCCTGCCGTTGATGCCTGTTCGGGCCACCTGTGGTTTCCCCAGCCCAGCAGAAGACTTCTACGGGGCATCTGACGTTCTGGACCTCAACAGCCTGTGTGTGAGCAACCCCATTGCCACCTTCTTTGTACAGGCTGACAGTGGCACGTCAATGGTCGAACTGAACATCCATCCGGGGGACACACTCGTCGTCGATCGGTCCAAGACGGCCAAGCACAACGACATCGTTTTGGCCGTGTGGGAGGGTGGGTTCGTGGTCAAGCAACTCAAAGCCTTCCCCGATCACTTCGAACTGCATTCGGGCAACTCGGACACACACAAGCCCATCGTGGTTCCGCCAGATGTGGAACTCGATGTGTGGGGTGTGGTGACGTGGACCTTCCACAAAGTCTGACCATGCTCGGCTTGGTCGATGGCAACAACTTCTATGTCAGTTGCGAACGCATCTTTGATCCGTCGTTGCGTGGCAAGCCCACCATTGTCTTGTCGAACAACGATGGATGCGCCATTGCCAGAAGCAATGAAGCCAAGCAATTGGGCATCGAGATGGGGCAACCCCTGCATGAAATCCCGTCGAACATCCGGCGCAGCCTCAATGTTCGCAGCGCGAATTTTGCATTATATGGGGACATCTCCAGCCGCATTGCAACGATCTTGAAAGACTTGTTCCCGCAGGTGGAAGTCTATTCCATCGATGAGTCGTTCATTGCGCTGGATGGCATCAAGGAAGCGGATTGGATACCCACCTGCATTGAAGCGCGTGCACGAATTTTGAAGTGGGTTGGTATCCCCACCTGTGTGGGAATTGGACCCACAAAGACGCTGGCGAAGTTGGCGAACAAGAGTGCAAAAACAACGCCACATGGCGTGTTGCGTGCCACCCGTGGATTGGTTCGCCGCTTCCCAGTGGAAGACGTGTGGGGTGTTGGTCGGAAGTACGCCAAACGCTTGAACAGCGAGGGCGTGACCACCGCACAACATCTGTCGGAAATGGACGCAACATCACTGCAAAGCCGGTACGGTGTGGTTCTTGCCCGCACACAGAAAGAATTGCGCGGTATCCCATGCGCTGACCTTGAAGTGGAAGAGCCACAACGCAAGCAAATTGTTGTGAGCCGTTCGTTTGGCAAGGAAATCACTGACCTCAATGATTTGATGCAGGCAACGTCCACCTTCGCTCAACGGGCGTGCGAGAAGTTGCGCCGTCGCAATCTTCAAGCCGGTGGGGTGTGGGTGTTCTTCCACACGAACCCGTTTAAGGATGTCCCGCAATACCATCCCCACAAGTCGTTGTCGTTCGTGATCCCAACGGCTGACACAAGAGACATCCTTTGCATGGTCGAAGGGCTCACCCGTGCTATGTACCGTGATGCATACGCGTGGAAGAAAGCCGGTGTGGGGTTGCTGGACCTGACTTCTGAAACGATTGCTCAGGGGGACTTGTTTGCGCAAGCCAGCCCCAAGAGTTCCGCATTGATGAACGTTTTGGACCAATGCAACGAAAAGTTTGGACGCGGTGCCATGTCGTTTGCTTCTTCCGCCGTAGCACCCGACACAAAAGCCAAATGGGAGATGCGCCAAGAGAACTTATCGCATCGCTTCACAACGCGGTGGAATGAATTGCTGAAAGTCTGTTTGTGAGGGTGCATTGGCATTGAACACAAAACAACTTAGACAAATCAGAAGCCCACATAGAAACTTCTTTCCGAACGATATCTTGACAGTATTGCTCTTGATGCTTGCTTCCAACCTTGTGTTGTTGCCAATGTTAATGGTGTTGTTGCTTAAAATATAATAATTGTTGGTACACATATCAAATTCCTTTATTGTTTGATATGTGTATTTACTGTTTGAAAATTCTGGTGAACCGAAACCCATAAAAGAAAAAGGAGCCGTTTGGCTCCTTTTTCCTTATAACGGATCACTTCCTGTCTGGATCGTATGCGGAGTGTATTTGTCCACTTGCTTTGGCCCCGGTAGGAATATGGGTGATTGTGAAGGAAACATCCACGTCTTCGTTGTATTTCGTCTTTTTGACTGTACAACGGTTTGATGTTTCACCCGCGCAATCACTTGTCCATTGAACAGAATACACAGACGTATCAAACGGCAACAACCTGTATGTATGTGTTGAGTCTGGACCAGCACCCCGGCAATTATTGACAGATGCAGCACTATTTGAACACCGGGCTACACATGTCAATTTCAAGCCTTCCTTCATTTTCTTGTCATCACTGTCTGACCAATCACCGGCACCCGAACCCTTCACTAAGCAACTTGCGGTGATGCCAGAGAAATCATGTGTTGGTGGTGTCACTGGAATGGTCACGCATCCACTTGTATTGAGATTTCGAGTTGCACCGTTGTCAGCCCATATGGTTGTAGTGGTGTTTGGGATAGGTGTTGTTGCACCACCACCAGAATTGCAGTTGTACGTTGTTGATACCGTGCGGACTTGTTGTGCTTCCCATGTCTGCGTTCCGGTTTGACCTGCTTGACAAGCCGCATTATGGGCAACCCATTGGTTTTCTTGAACCGATGTGTTTGCCGGACACGTTGAACAGGATGAAACAGGACGTGTTGCCCCGGTAACGGTCCAGCCGGAAACAGTGGTTGTTGGTGTTGCTGTTGTTTGTCCAGCAGAAGCATTGCAGTTGTACGCGACATAAGTTTGTTGCCGCTCTTCGCGTTGATACGCATTTGTTCCGAATGAACCAACAGAGCAAACATTGCTGACATCAACCCAACGTGTTGCATATGTCACTGAGTCGGCAGGACATGAAGAACACGTTCCATTTGTTGTGACAGTCTGCCACGGCGTGCCCCACACTGGTGTTGAAGTTGCGGATGAACAAATGCTTGATTGCTTTTGCAATGCGCTCACTGAACCGAATGAACCAATGGCACACGGTTGTGCAACCGTTTGGGTTCGGTTGGTTGGAACACAGCAATTTCCATTGGCAACACATGCTGCGGTACAGGTCGATGCAATCAACTTCCAATTGCCCCACACCACCGCACCACTGGAGTTGCAAGAACTTGTACGCTCACGTGTTTCTTGCCCACCTTGGCCTGCAGGACAGGGAACAAATCCCCTTTGGGTTTCCATCGCACACACGGGTGTAACAGGTGCAGGCGCACAGGATGTAGAGACTGTTGACCATGCGGACCAACCAGTCGTGCAGTTGCGTTCTCGACGTTGCAGGATTGCCCCAACCTGACCCGCTGGACAAGCGTTCACCGACGTTTGTGTTTCTGGAACACACTCACTGACAACGCCCGTTGCTGGAACGGGGGTTGGAGCCGTTGGATTGGTCACAACAGGGGGCGTTGTGGGTGTTACTGGAGTGACGGGTTGTTCGAACTCATTGCCCATTGGGAGAGCGGCAATATTGTTTTTCTCCCGATAGAAGCGGAATGTGACCGTAGCGTTGTTTGCGCATTGGCTGACAATCGCGCTTTCATTCAACAACCGTCCGTCCACAACAATTGTCGAGTTGTGTTGAATGAAAACGTTGTAAGCGCGGTTGGACAGTGCTGGAACAATTCCCACGCATTCTTTTTTGCTCAAACCGCTGTATGTCAAATCGAACGCATCATCCATATATCGAACATCAGCAGCGGTGATGGTCATCCCCTGACCCACTTGGCTGTTGATCCGTCCACCACTTTTTTTGACAAGCGGTGAGGTGATGTCGTTGGCTGAGATGCCGGTGTAGTTGGGAGACATCTGAAAGGAGGCTTCAACGTTTTCCACGATGTAGCCCACTTGCTTTTGTTCGTTGCGCACCGATGCTTGAACCGATGCACCTTGGAATGTATTGGCAATAAATCCAATTGCGATCATTCCCACCGTTATGGAGAGAACAATTTCAAGCAAACCAAAACCATTATTGTGTTGACGCATAGATACTCCTTTTAATGAATATAATTTCATTAAAAAGAAAGATCGAGATAAGTCAACACACCCTATTGACAAATACAACAAATCAAATAGTCTGAAATTGTCGGTTTTCTTTTATCTCCTTTAAGAAAACGGACAATCCCCGTATCCCCTGCGGGGATTTTTATTTGGGACTTGACATATCTCTTTTTTTTGATTGGATAAATACTGGCAATACGGCCAAATCAAAAAAGGAGAGAAAATGAAACAAACTTTAATAGCAATTGCTGTACTGGCTGGGATGACAGCGTTTACAGCACCTTTGACCGTTCAAGCGCAATCAATTGTTGGGACAAATATGCATTTGTTGCCGGATGAACGGCAATGGCTCATTGATGAGTACGGTTATACAGAAGAAGAATTGGACAACATCATCTATTTCAACCGAAGCGGAACTTCTGAATTCTATTTTGCGCGGGGTAATCAAGGAACAAACTTATCAATTTGGCGGTCTGGCGGTTATTTTTCAGGCGTTGCTACTGGCAACAATGCGGTAGCAGGCCGAAATTCATTGTCTGTTGGAGAGTCCGCAACATCAAGGAACTATTCAACAGCAATGGGTAACTTTGCATATGCAGACAACAATGCAACGGCCGTTGGTTACGGCGCGTATTCAAATGGTTTGATGTCATCCGCTTTTGGGCTTGCTGCGTTCGCTGGCAAGAACGGTTCAACCGCGTTGGGCGCACACACTTATGCCAATGGCGATGGTTCAACCGCCATCGGTGATAGCGCCACTGCATCTCAGAATTCAGCAACGGCAATTGGTCGTGGTGCAATAGCATCAGGAATGAACTGTGTTGCGTTGGGTCAAGGTTCAGAGTGCTTGGATACAGAGCAGAACACGGTATCTGTTGGCACAGGAACAATACGTCGCCGCATCATCAACGTAAACGATGGTGTCAATCCCTTTGATGCCGTCAACATGTCTCAGTTGAACAGCGTTGTTGGGGCGTTGGGTGGTGGTGCTGCATTCAACTGGACAGGTTTTGTTGCTCCCCAATATCAGTTCATTTCAGGTGTTACACACAGAACAGTTGCAGATGGACTGTACGATTTGGATGGACGCGTTTACGCCTTAGAACAAGCGGGAACAGGCGCAGGAACGCCCGGACCAACAGGCCCAGCAGGTGCCAATGGAACCAATGGATTGAGTGCGTATGAGATTGCAGTCAACAACGGTTATGCCGGTAATGAAACAGACTGGCTTGCATCTTTGAAGGGGCAGGACGGAACGAACGGAACCAATGGCGCTGACGGAAAAGATGGAGTCGATGGTAAGGACGGGGTAGATGGAAGCGGTGGAACTGGCGTTGCTGGCCCCAAAGGTGACAAAGGCGACACTGGGTTAGCAGGTGCAGACGGAGCCAAAGGCGATACAGGTTTGACAGGTGCAGACGGAAAGAGTGCTTATGAAGTGGCTCAGGACAACGGCTACACAGGAACACAACCTGAGTGGTTGGCGTCACTCAAAGGCAAAGACGGCAAAGATGGTGTGGGTTCGAACATCACTGCCGGGGACAACATTGAAGTCACTGACAACGCCGATGGGTCCAAAACGGTTGCGTTGAAAGACACTGTGACACTGGGCAACACCACTGTTTCAAATGATGGTGTTCGCATCGCCAACGGTGCATCGGTCACAACCAACGGCGTTGATGCTGGCAACCAACGCGTGACCAGTGTTGCCAATGGCCGCATCGAGCGCGGTTCAACAGATGCGGTGAATGGTGGGCAGGTTTATGAGATGCAACAGGAGTTCAATGACCGCTGGACAGACGTGAACAACCGCATTGACCGTGTTGAAAAAAACATCAATGACCGGATGAACGCGATGGGCGCAAAATCTGCCGCAATGGCCATGATGGCTTCCGCAAGCAGTGGCTTAGAAGTTGGTGCGGCTGAAATGAGCGCAGGTGTAGGGTTCCAATCGAACAAATCAGCGTTGGCTATCGGCTACCGCATCCGAGTTACAGAACGCACAACGTTCAGTGCTGGGTTTGCGTTGGGATCAGGTAGCCCCGTTTCTGGCGGTATCGGCGTAGCAATCCAATTGGGCCGGTAAGCCCTAAGGAAAACAACATGAGCGGTACACACACAGGGACGCCGCATGGCGTCCCTTTTTTATATCCAACAAAGGAGACACTATGGGACAAGAGGAAAAATATCAGGATAGAAAACGCTACATCTATGCGTTGATCTTCAAAGACAAGCATTGCTACGTCGGGCAGACGGTTGACTTGGAAAGACGCAAGCAAGAACACAAGGGTTCTTCGGGTGGCTGGAAAGAACCCTTTGAAATGATCCAACTGGACATCATGCACGGTACACGGCAGGAAGCAGAAGATTTTGAGTACGCGTGGCGCTACACAGCACAGCGCAAGGGCTGGCGGATCATCGGGAAGCCCCCTAAGTTGTTGGTTGACTCAACCCGACACATGACTGTTCACCGACACCGTATTGCTAAAGGGAAGAAATGGCCGCTCCACAAGTCGGACTCAATCATTTGGACATCGTTAAAGATGATTGCGGGGTTCGTAATTGTCACAGCGTTGTTGTATTCACTAAACTTCATCTTCTAATGTTGGAAGACGGACACTAAAAAGCCCCGATGATGGGGCTTTTTTTTGGGTTTCGTATTGCATTACATCTTGCGCTTTTTGACTGGGGCTTGCTCTTGTTTTTCATCAAGCCCGATGGCTTCTGCAATTTGTTTCTTCGAGTGGTTGGCTTCCATTTCAGCAACAACACGCTCAATTAACCCCAATCCCTCTTCTTCATTCCTAGTTCTTAAATGATCAATTGCCAACTCGACATCAGACACAGGAATGAGCAATTCAACACATTTTTGGTTATCGTTCTCTGCTGCAATTGACAAAGCCCAACTGCCTTCAGCTTTTGGATCGCTCACAGGAATGAGCAATTCAACGATGTCTTCGTGCCCATACTCTGCTGCACATTGTAAAGCCCAACTATCATTTGCCTTGGGGTCACCAACAGGGATCAGCAATTTGACAACCTCAGTGTGGCCTTCACAGGCTGCATATTTGAGAGCAGAAGAATAATCTAACTCAGGATCATTGATTTGTATCAATCTATTGATTTCATCTATGTACCCATAAAATGAGGAATGTTCAAGCACAGCATCATTTCCTGAAAACGGAATAAGCAACTTAGCGCAATCTTCATTGTCAGCCAGTCGCAACGCCCAACTGCCATTTGCCTTAGGATCGCTAACAGGAATAAGCAATTCAACAATGTCATTGTTTCCATTCTGTGCAGCACATACTAAAGCCCTACTGTCATCGGCTTTTGGATCGCAAATAGGAATAAGTCTTTCAACTGCATCACGTATTCCGAAGCGTGCCGCCGCCTGTAATGCATGGTTGGGATCACTGACAGGGATCAGGAGTTCAACGCATTCTTTATTCCAATTATCAGAAGCCAATCTCAACGCTTCACTATCGTTAAATTTAGGATCACTTAATGGAATAAGACGCTCAACCTCATCAATCCATCCGTACTCAGCCGCCTCAGTTAGTTTTATCGAATTATTTTCAATATCACGATCAAGACTCATATCACTCTCCTTTTAGTTGTGGTGATTTCAGTGAAGCAGAAGAGCGAGATATGTCAACGGGTGGAACCTTGGAGTTGGATAGGTACGGAGTTGATAGAGACATAAAGGCTAAAAAGCCGCTTTTGATCTTCAACCGCCAATGCTCCGCACAATGGGACATGGGCAAGCACTGGATTGCAGGAAACAAAAAGCCCCATCAATGTGGGGCTTCTTAGGTGATGCTCATGGTGGCTTACATCCTGCGTTTTTTGACTGGTGCTTGTTCCATCATTGCATCTAACCCAATGGCTTCTGTGAGTTTCTTTTTATCGATTTCGACAAGTGCATCTTTTATCAACTCATCCCCACTTTCATCATTATGCGACAAACTTTCCAGAACTCTATTCACGTCGCTGTGAGGGATCAACAATTTTACACATTCAATATGCCCACACGCTGCCGCTTGATACAGAGCCATACTAGAATTATCAAGAGGATCACTGACGGGAATAAGCAACTCGACAATTTCTCTCATTCCATTCTCGGATGCATGAAGCAACGCCCTATTTGTTTCATAGGAAACAGAAGTGTCTACAGTAACCAAACGTGCAATCTCCTGCGCATCACCGCTAAAAGCCGCTTGTAGTATGTCGTTGAGTCGCTTATCCATTTCTTCAAAATCACTTATCAACATCAACCCTCCTTTATTATTTATTTGTCAGTTTAGACTGAACCTCTTCAATCATTTTCTGCCCATCATAATTTAAAGATCTTTTAACAACTTCAACATTGCTCACAGGAATTAGAAGTTCCGCGCATTCTCTGTGACCATTACTAACGGCTTCTTTTAATGCCCAACTGTCATTTGCCATAGGCTCGCTGACAGGAATGAGCATTTCAACAACATCTTTAAGCCCATTTTCTGCCGCATACATTAGCGCAATACTTTCAAGATACTTCGGATTTGATATTGGTATTAACATTTTTGCAACATCGGAATTTTTAAGCCGAATAGCAACGGTCAATATTTGTGTATTGTTTTCAATTTGAATCAAAGATGAATTCATTGCCCCTCCTTATTGATTGGTTAGAATATTGAAGCAGATACCTGAGATAAGTCAACGCGTGAAACCTTGGAATTGGATAAGTACGGAGTTGATAGAGACATTAAGGCTAAAAAGCCGCTTTTGGTCCTTAAAGCACCAATGCTCCGCACATCGAGATATGAGCCAGTCAAAATTTTCCCATAAAAAAAGCCCCAACAATGTGGGGCTTTTGTCTTTGACGTGCTTCATTCCATATTCACTCTTATCTGTGGTTTTTTTTGTTGAACGGCTTCCTTTTGGACGGCTATTGACTCATTGAGATGAGCCATCTTCTCTTTGTACTGCTTGTGTGTCGTGAAGCGTGAAAGGGACTCGGGATCATCATTCACAGGCTTCATCACCCCCTCAGGGAACAGGATTGCACTGTTGAAGAACTGGGCCATGATACCCATCACCTGAGCCCTGTCCTTCTGCAACACCAACTCGTCTTGCATCAGTTCATCGCAACGCACTTCATTGGTCATGTACCGCTCCAATGCGTCTTCTTTGGTGGTCAACCCCTTCAACATGTTGATCATCTCGCGGCGCTTGATAAAGCCGTGGTGAGCAAGCATCAAGGCAATGTTCCGGTACGCCTCCGCTCGTTGTCTCTCAAATTCCAATGCGTCTTTTAACAACCCAACTTCCTTATTGTATTTGGTTGGTGATTTATCATGGGTATTTGATTGAACCTTTTCCTCTTCCAGCAATCGTTCTCTGCGTCGCTTGATCCGCAAAGCGCGTTGCTCCTGCTGGTAGGCAACTGCGGCAAACATCCGCTGTCTGTGTTCGTTCAACTCCGCAAGAATTCGGATTGTTCCCAGCCTCAGGATTTCAATCACCCGTTGTGTTTGAGCATTCGTTTCTGCCCACATTTGCAATTCCATTGCTGCTGCTGCTGTGACAACTGCCATTTGTTCATCTGCTGTTGGTTCCATATCTTCTCCTTCTTATCGTGTGAATGTTTTGGTTTTGGTCTTCTCTTTCTTCTTCTGAGCATCGGGCATGTAAGGCTCACCCGCTTTAGGAACCCAATGTTCAATGTCCAATTCTTGAATGCTTGATTGGTTGGTCTTGATGGTGTTGTTCTTATCGCGCAAGCGTGCCTGCTCAAACTTCTGCTGAATATCGTTGTTGTTGCGCAATCCAGACGAAAGCACGTTGGATTTCGTGCGGTCGAACTTCATACGCTCCTTCACTGAGTCCAATGTGAGGTAGTCCCCAAACATCGTGTACTTCCCATCAGTCAATCGTGTGTACGCCACAAGCATTGATGAGTTGTCAGACATCCCCACGTTGGCCATGTGGAAGATGTGGGACGCCCCCTGCCCTTGGGCTGCGTGGATCGTGTTGGCGTAGTTGTGGTTGATGGCACAGTACCGCTCACTGTTGAAGGTCATTTCCCGCTCTGTGCCGTCGATCTGCTGAACCATGCAGGTGATATCAAAGCCTTCTTTGCGTCCGTTCTTGATGGCTGTGACAGTGGCCTTTGTACCGTTGTTCACTCCCAAATCGCTGTCGTTTGCACTGAAGCGAATGCGATCACCAACACCCAGTTCTAGCGTAAAAGTGTCGGTGCTGGACATTGCCCGCATCGATACACAATTAGTGATGACGCCTGACTCTTTGTAGTGCTTACGCAACTTCGTGTTGATGTCGATGATGTCGGAGTTGGTGTGCGCCAAAATGAATTTTTTCGACTCATCAACGGGAGCATCAAGGTAGTTTTTGACAATGCTGTTGATCGTGTCTTCTCGGTCCTTCGTGGCAATGATGGCGTTCCGTTTGACCATCTTCGCCCACAGGATTGCACTGAGGTTCTTTGTCTCACTGCGGCTACGAACGCCCTTGTAATCGATGACTTTGCCTTCGCTGTCGAACTCGTAAAACGACTTGGCAATGTCGCGGTCTTCGCTGATTTTCTGGCGTCTGATTTCTGTGAGTTGGGAGGCATCCATAACGTCTTGAATAAGCGCCATCCCCTGCCCCGGCCCTACGGGAGCAATCTGCTGCTTGTCGCCTTGGATGATCATCTTGGCCCCTGCCTGATTGCAGTAGTGGCTTAGTGCGCGAACCTGAGGAACGTCCATCATTCCCGCTTCGTCCACAATGATCACGTCAGTGGATTTCAACTTGAGCGGTTGCTTCTTGTCCCGAAGCATCGATAGCAACTTGGCAACTGAACGGCACTCCATGCCGCTTTCACTCTGCAATTTTGCTGCCGCTTCGTTGGACACAGCACAGCCATAGAGTGTGCTTCCATTCTTCTCAAAGATGGCTTTATAGAACTCGGCAACAGTGGTCTTGCCTGTTCCTGCCAAGCCTTTCATCACCGCAATGCCACCCGTTCGGCACGTCAGGTTCATCAATGCTTCGCGTTGCTCGGTGGTGATCTTGAAGCCCTTCTTGGCTTCCATTTTTGCAATGACTTCGTTGGCTTGATCCTCGTTGAACTTCCAACGTTCTTCCTGCTCGCGCTTCTTCACCATCCCCACGATGTTCATCTCCATCTCAAGCATGAACTTCGCTGCGTAGCGTGTTTCCTTATGCACACGTGACAATGAGGCTCCCCGGTCGTCTTCGTGCAACTGCAAAGGATCGATGGCAACCACGTTGTTGCTCAACGTGATCTTATTGAAGACGTTTTTGGCTTCTGCGGGGGATATGTGCCCCCGCTTCTCATGCATGATTTGTTGCAGGATTTCAGGCTCAGACAACACGGCATTGGTGCGGTGTAACCGCTCCAAAAGTTCTTGGTTGTCGGTGGCATCAAAGGCCACGTCCTTCTGTTGCTTCAACTCTTCGATGCTTGGAATGTGGAACTGTTCTTTCAAGCCTGCTGTGAGTTTTTCGAAGTAGTCCACCAGTTCCAGAAATTCGGGTTCGTCCTTGTGCTTGCGAGTGCTGGCCCACGCTTGCTTGTCGTCCATCCCGTAGCCCTTGGCTTGGGCAATTTCCATGTGGCGCGATGAGACGGCTTCAATCAACTTGCGGTCGTGCAATCCTGCAACTTCCCAGTATCGTTCCCCTGTCTTCTCTCCCATCGGATTGGTCTTTTCCGTCTGATGGATTTTGAAGCCGAGTTCTTTGAGTTTGCAGGCAATGTCTGCGTCAAACATCATTCCGTTGGTCTTCTTCCAGCGGAACAACTCACAAGAGTCCATACCACGTGACTTCCCATCCTCTTTGTTCACCGCAAAGTTGTAGGTCAACACGTGAACGTGCAAATGCGGCTCAAGGTTGCGGTTTCCGAATTGCATATGTGCTGAGTACAGAATTTTGTTGTCCTGCTTGACATCCAATCCGCCTTTACCTGTCCGTACTTCCACCATGTATTCGTAGCGTTTCATCGACAACTCAACGCTCTCACGGATGGCCTGCTCAATCTTGCGGCGGGTGGCGTCGTCTGAAATGGTCCAAAGCAACGAAACGCTCTTGGGAACCGAGTGTGTGATGTCGAAGCCACCGCGTGCATGGGTTACATCTGTCATCGCGTTTCCATCGTCGTCCAGACGTGGATTGCCGTTGATGTCTTTGAGGGTTACGGTTCGGGATGGGTTGCCCGCGTTCATCCGCATCTTGTTGCCCTTCAAATCAAAGCCTGCAAAGAACTTCTGCATGTCTTCCTGCACCACGTCTTTGCCACGAACCCCAAGATCATGGGAAAGCCCACCTCCATACCACATGGTTGATTGTTCTTGCTCTGTTCCATCGACAAGATATTTGACTGAGGGACACGTCAAGAGATAAGCGGTTACGTCTTGACCGTTCTTACTTCCTTTGTCGGTAATTGGTTGAATTGTGTTCATACATCTCCTTTTGCTTGTTTCATCCAGTGAAACAAAACTCGGAGATAAGTCAACGTATGTTGATGCTGGAAAAGTACGGAGTAGATAGAGGCTTTAATGCTCAAAAGCGGCTTTTGGAGATTTAAGCGCCAATGCTCCGCACAACAGGGATTTGTAAGCACTGGATTGCAGGCATGATAAAGCCCGCCAATCAGCGGGCTTCATAGGTGTTGCTCATTGTGGTTTACATCCTGCGTTTTTTGACTGTCGCTTGTTCTATGGATGCATCCAGACCAATGGCTTCTGTAAGAGTCTTTCGTTCCTGTTCGACAACGACACGCTCAATCAACGCCACTGCTTGTTCGTTGCACTTGTCCATCCTCAATACTCGCTTTGCTGTCTCGACATCAGACACCGGAACAAGCAACTCAACGCATTCAACGTTTCCTTTGTCCGCTGCTTTTCGCAGTGCCCACGACGCTATTGCATACGTGTCGCTGACAGGAATGAGCAACTTGGCGCAGTCCGTGTGGTTGTTTGCCAATGCTTCGCGCAATGCAAAACTGTTATCCGCTTTGGGATCACTGACAGGGATCAAGAGTTCCACACATTCTGTGTGCCCTCTTTCTGCCGCCAGTCGCAAGGCCATACTTTGATAGTGAGTTGGATGACTGATAGGCATGTACTTCTTCACTGCCTCAACATCTCCTGCCCTCGCAGCCCCAATCAATGCTTCTGTGTGGTCTATAAAGTCGTGCTGTAACGCCATATCTATCTCCTTCGTTTGTGGTGGTGTCACCATGCAAACAGAAGAGCGAGATATGTCAAGGCAATGAAAAAGCCCGCCAATGAGCGGGCTTTAAGTTATTACTCATGGTGTTTTACATCCTGCGTTTCTTGGCAGGGGCTTGTTCGATGACATCTGAAAGTTCAGCAGTGAGGCGTTTTTTGCACTGTTTCGCTTCCATTTCTTTTTGAATTTGAACAATATATTGAACTTGTTCATCATTCATCTGGAGAAGTGCTGCTTCAACATCACTGACAGGTAAGAGCAATTCAATAATCTCTTTATGACCATTACTAACGGCTTCTTTTAATGCCCAACTGTCATCGGCCATAGGATCAGAAACGGGGATCAGAATTTCAACGATATCTTTGTATCCATATTCTGCCGCTTTTTGTAATGCCAAACTATCACATGCCTTCGGATCGCATACAGAGATGAGCAATTCAACAATCTCCTTGTGTCCTTCAGATACCGCAAACAGCAATGCTTCGCGGCCATCTGCTTCTAGATTACTGTGAGGAATGAGCATTTCCACGATATCTTGGTGTCCATTTAATGCTGCATATAGCAATGCACTAGAGTTATATGCTTTTGGATAACTGATATGGATAAGCCGCTTCACCTCTTCAGCATCTCCTTCACTTGCTGCATCTTGAAGCAACACTGTGTTTTTTTTAAAATCGTTGTTTAATCCCATTTATATCTCCATCATTTGTGGTGTCTCCATACAAACAGAAGAGCGAGATATGTCAAGGCAATGAAAAAGCCCGCTCATTGGCGGGCTTCTTAGGCAATGCTCATATCCTGCGTTTGCGTTAAAGATCAAATTCCCTAGCAATGTCTTCTTTCGATAGTGAAACCTTCATTTGCTTGATACCTGCACCTGAACCTGTTTCCTCTTCTTCTTTTGGCTCTGGCTTTGGAACAAGAGGGTCACGTCTGGCAACGGCTGGTTCTTCCATCCAACGTGGTTGTATCTGCGTCTCACGTTTCACAGGCATTGGCTTGCCGGGGAAGTTCAACAACACAGGGTGGAAACCTGCCCGTTGAACAATGGCGTTAATGCCAAATTTCATGGGGCCGTACTTCCTGCCTTTGCGTACACCCAACTCTGTGGTCAGTTCATGGGAATGGATAATTTGCTTGCCGTCTGTGTGCACGTTGGCGTTGGGATCGTGCGCCAGTGAGGCCACAAACTTCGTTCCGAACATCTTGGCTACTTCGTCGCGTGTCTCGCCCATCTGCAACTGACACACCACCTGCGTTCCCATCAATGACGGAATGATCTTGGCTGTTTCTGGACCATAGACCTTTGCCAACTGGGTCGTGTTTTGCAAGCACGCAATCAGGGCTACACCCTTCGAACGGCCACGCTCGGTGAGGTCAACCAACGGCAACTTTCCGCACGAACTCAACTCATCCAATATGAAATACACACCCCGATTGAAGTTGTCTGGCGTCTTAGGGCTGACCAAATCGGAGATGGCAATGTTCATCATTGCGCCGATGTATGCGTTGGTCAGGCTGGGTTCTCCACCACCCTGCACGATGACATGCTTCCGGCCTTTGTAGGTGTCTTGGCACCACTCACGCACGCTGAAGCGGCGCTTGCTCACCCTCGGCCACATCTTCGCCAGATAGTCGATGTTTTTGGTGTAAGCCATCACCGTGGACATGATGTTGCCGGTGGTCTGGCTCTCTGTCTCTTTGATGAGAGGGAACGCTTTCTTGTAGTCCACTTCGATGATGGGAGCGAGTTCTTCAGCGGTCATTGCTAAACGTTCAGACAGGTCCACCCAACACCACGTGTCTCCTTTCTCCGCAATTAGTGAGCGCACCGCACCGACGAACACCATCTTGCCGGAGTTCGTGAAGAATGCATTGTTCCCACCGCTTTCCTCGGGAATGAAGCATGAAGCAAATATTTCAATCTGGATGTCCGTTGATACGTCTTTGGCTACATCCCACACATATGACCTGTGGTCGTAGGGTGAGACGATAATGGGTCGTGGATAGACCACCTTCTTGATGCTGGCTTTCGACCAGTTGATGAGCCACCACCTGTTGACCTTGCGCTTCCAATGCTCCTTCCGGCTTTGTGCTGGCGGTTCAAATTCCCCTGCAGAAAAGTCTTCATACGATGTGTAGTCTCCTTTCACGTCGTAGATGAACATCTTTTTGTTGCGAGCGAATGCGATTTGACGGGTGAGTTCACGGGTCAAAATACTCTTGCCTACGCCTGTTCCGCCGTAGATCAAAACGTGTTGGTTCAGGGCTTCAATACTCAGTTTTAGTTGGTCGTTGAACCACAAGCCCCACTCACTCTCTACGCCTTTGGGGAACATTGTCTGTGTCATGTGCTGGGCGTATTTTTTGGCGTCGTTTCCTTTGCGAAGATACGGTGAGCCGTTAATGACCCATTCGTTAGATCGTGGAATTAGGCCCGCATACAGAGCAACACCCGAAACAGCCAACGTGCTGCACCAAACGAACAGATAGCGCCACGCGTAGGAAGTGGACTCTTCAATCAGTTCGGACATGTAGATGTACTGACTTTTGAGGGCCGTTCCAAGCGTCAACCAATGAATGCCAGCCTCAAAGCAGACTGACATTTCATGAGCGAACGAATGACGGGTGGGGATAATTTCGCGTGTGAGTGCGAGGGTTCCGACAAACACCACTGCGAACACAGCGACAAACAACAGCAAAGCGCTGTCCCAACGCCTCACAAGAACGGATGGGGCTACTGAGCGGGGAACCTTACCGAAAGCGTTGTAAACGTAATTTGCCATTCAACAGCCCCTTAGGAAATGCGACTGTTGCACGATGGGTTGCGTGAAAGCGCTCCAAAGTTTGTGCAACTCAATGCGTGCGCAAAATGCATTGGGACAGGTGGAAGTTCCGCAGCAAAGGGTGTGATTTCCTCTTTGATGACTTCCAACTTGAACGCCGGTTTGGTCATCTGACAGGAAGCAACAGCACGGCTCAAATCGGAGTCCTTCCCGTCGATCCAGAGCATTGCCCTGCTCAACCCAATGCCTTCCAGACGGTCATACACCGCAGGATCAACGGCAGGACATCCCAAAGAACGGCTTCCATAGCGTGCCCCAGCCAGTGCATGCAGAACCACACCGCGCTGACGGGCGTTGTCGTTCCAACCGGGCATCAGGCCGTTCAAGCGGTGTGCGAAGACATCCTCTTGGCCCTTGAAATTGTATTTCTCGGCCACTTGGTACAGGCCCAGTGATGTGGCTTCACTGTTCTCTACGTTCGAAAAACTGGATGCAAAACCAGTTCTGTTTCTGTCACTTCCCTTCCCGTGTGCAATGTAATCACGGGTGATCAATGCAGGCTTTTTCCCTTTCACGTTGAACACCCAAAAACGTGCTTTGCTGCTGGACATGTTCATGTCGGCAATAAGCAAGGTATCGATGTGTTTTGTCTTGTTGGCGCAACGAACAGCACGTGTTGCGTTCAATGCAACGTCCATTGACAACGTTCTGTTGCTGGCTTGCACAAGGTCTTGGGGTGATAATTGCGCGTGACTGCTCACAGCAACACACAGTAATAAAGATGCAGCAAATGATTTAACAGTATCCATGTTTTCTCCTTTTTTGTGGACTCTATTCAGTCAAACAAAAGTCGGAGATATGTCAACGTCTAAAGTATTGAGTGCGGAGCATTGAGGTGGTTAAAGATCAAAAGCCGCTTTTTGAGATTTAAAGGCCATAAAAAAGGGCCAGTATTTAACTGGCCCTTGCTTTCTTGCTTTCATTTTTTATTGCTTCTGTTGTTTAACGTTTGACTGGATATGTGTGATTTCGTGCTTTCTTGACTTCTGCTGTTCCAAACGGGCTTCTTCTGCAATCACTTGATCGTTTGTAGGCCAGCGTCCGTTTTGCTGGAGCAATGACTTCTGGATTTTGTCGAGACGTTTGAATTCGCCTTCCACGTCTGACAATGTTTCAGCAGCCCAAATGTTGCTTCCTTTTTCTTGAGAGTAATGCAGTGGCGCTTGCATAGTCTTCTTGACGCTTCCCTCTTCTTGAAGAGCCTTTGTTAGATCAATTGACATCTTCTCTTCATCAAAGTATCCGCCACGGTTGCGCCTGAAATTCATCAATGCTTCATGCATGTCAAAACTATTACTATCTTCTTGACCAATCACATATTTGTTGTGATTTGCCAATTTTTCAGAGAAGAACTTACCACTAGCCTTTAATGCGTCTGCGTAGTGGTCATCACTCGCCATCTTCTCTCCAAGTGCTTTGTCTTGATAGTCAATGTGTCCTTGAATGTCTGCGGGGTTTTTCAAGTATCCTATCACTTGCTCGTATTCTTCCCAAGCCGCTGCACACTTCTGATCGAACGCTTCTAATTTCTTGTCGTAGACCTTCCGTCCCAACTTGCTCTGGGGAGCAAGTGTAGAACTGATGAAATCCAATCGTTCAATGTTTGCCTCTCGAAAGCGTTCCTCTGCTTTCTTTACGTCGCTGTTGTGAACACTGTCGATGTTGTTCAATACTACTTCCAATTCATTTGTCATATCGTTTTTATTCATAGTTACTCCTTATTGTTGTTGAATTTGTTGAAGTTCCACCAATTGACGCTCTAACTGTTGCTCCATTTTTGCAGCAGACCGCTCTGCATCTTTTACCAGTTTGTTCATTGTGATTCGCTCAATTTCTGCAAGTGCTGCTTTCTCTTTTTTAGAGTCCATTCCCAAAGGTTCTGCAAAGTCGATGCGTGCGGCTCCTGCGCGGTGGAGTAGGACGAATGCACGTGTGTAACCCGCATCACGCAATTCCTCGTTCAACTCTGTTGCAGAGACAATAAAGTCTTCTTTCATTGCACCTTGTGAACCGGCTAAGATTGCAGTGTGGATTGGAGCAAATGCCGAGTTGACATTAGTACCATCCATCTTGCCCCATTTGCGATCACGTGGTTCATCGCTGTTGTTGAACATCGATCTTGCGACAACCTTTGTCATTCCCAATTGCTTCAAGTGATTGTTGAACGATGCTGTTGGATGATCGTCCATGTTCAAGACACTTGTTGCGTACATCTGAAAGCCCTTCTGATAGTCAAGTCCAAACTGTGATGGGTCTTGACGCAACAAGTAGGCTTTACCAACACGGTTCTCAATCCACTTGTATGTATCAGCAGATGAGCATTCGAAGCAAACAAGGCTTTGTGGCAAGTCCAAGAAGTTGTTGGTTTCTGCTTCATTGTTGTGGAACGCGGAACGGAATGAGTTGTAATCCTGCGCCATAAAGAAGAACCCAAAGCCCGATGAACGCGATACAGATGCAAACTTGCGTTCTTCATTGCCAAGCAAAATGTGTGCTTCGTCCATAAAACAGAACGTATTCACAGAATTGGGGATGTGATCCGCCCAATTTGAACCATAGATAGCGCGCTTTTTAGCATTTGTGTAAACGCGTTGTTTCAACAGCAACGCAATGACTTTTGCGCAATCTCCGTAGATTTCTTCTTTCAACGCCAATCCAATACGCTGACCTTCCAACACTTTCGACACATCCACACCTGTTTCCAATGAGGACCATGTATCACCGTTCGCATCAACCAAATTCGTTGCTTGCGACAATGGATTGAACAGAGCATTGATGTTGCCCGCAACACTGTTCCGTGTGTCTTCTGCTTGTGGGCACCATGTCTTGTTCCAATACACCAACGCTTTGTTGATTTCGGAGTTGTGACGCTTCAACTCAGAATAGGTTGGGAACTTGCTGTCTGGATACCCTTTGATGTCCACACCCAAGAAGTTGATGATTTCTTTCATCATGCGCACGGGAACGTAGGTGTCGCCCTCTTCTGCTGTAGTCACTTTCTTCATGTCGTTAATGAACGCATCTTTGACAATTTCTAAGTTGTCAAATGTCCACGCCCATTTCTTACCGCCTTTTAAGTAATCCGTTGCAAAGGCGACACGCTTTTCAGACAACGCAATCTCTTTACGCAATTGTGCCATTTGCTCTTCCAAAGCCATGTTGGCACGGATAGATGCCTCATTACCGTTTGGCTCAGGGATCAGTTTTGTTTCAATCAAACGCAATTTCAACTTCGTTGTCATTAAGAAATCAAACTCTGTTTCGATGTCTTTCTTGAATTGCTCAGAAATCTCCACCGCTTGACGGTTCAAAGCCCATGCCAAGTTGCAGATAACAATCGTAGCCATTGAAGACGTAATGACCCAATAGTCAACTTCTTCTTCAGCGCGTTGGCTGTTCAATGCAGACGCTACATCTTGGGGAGACAAGCCTTCCAACAAACCAACAGGCAAGCCGGGCTTGATATTGAAATCCAAGAATTTTTCGATGTCAGACGGCAAAGCCCCTTTTCCGCACAGTGCCAACATGCCGATCTTGTGACCTTGTGCAGAGAGTTTTGCTAACTGAAACGCGATGTTCTTAGCGTAGGAGTTTGTTTTACCCACACCTGTTTTCCCGAATACAACTGTGTGTTTCAACAGGTCCATGATGCTTTGATACATCGTGTTGCCAGCATCAGGGGAGTTACGCAATTGCTTGTTCGCCATGTACCCCTGTGGAATACAAATGGGAATTCGTGGTGTGTTGTCGTTCATCGCATTAGCCAACATGCGGCTGCGGAACTCTTTACGCTTCTTGAACTCGCTGTAGTCGTTGATGCCACCAATGATCCGGTCTTGTTGATGAAGCACAAGAGCGCGGTAGCGGAAGTTCATTTCTGTGTACCAAACAGGGCTCAGGCATACGAATGCGAACACAACCGCAGGAGCCAAGGCCAATGGAACCATCAGCGCCAAAAACAAAACACCTGCAACTGTAAAGGCTCCGATCACGTCCTGACGGAACGCTTCAAAGAACCCGCCGTATTGTTTGGGATTCACTTTCATGATGTTCCACAAGAACAGCACAGCAACCGCAAACACCATGAACATGACTGTTGAGGCTGTGGCCTGAGCCAGCGACATCACAAACTCACGTGCGAACGCGGGAACAGTGCTTGGGAGGAAGTTGGCAACTTGAGATGCACTGCCCTTCATTCCCGCTGTTGCGAAGGAAATAGCACTGACATAGAGCGAGATGACTAAAGGAACTAGATATCCTTTGACAATCATCTTAAACGACTCTTGCCAGTCTTCACCGCGCCACATAGCCAATGCGTGAATGGCAACACCTGCCCACGAAGCCAACACCAACACGGTTCCAACCACTGCACCGACAACGCCCATAAAAGCAATCAGGGCCATTCCGAACAGCGTCAACGCTGCGAACACTGGAAACATACCAATCACGATTGGTGTTGCTGTGGAGTCACCGGCAGATATCACATCGTCGGCAGTGACGAACTTTTCCCAAGGCAATCCATCAGCCGTTGAACGGCACATCACCATTTCATCGTCCAAATCCTTGGGGATCATTGGAAACCAAGGCTTGAACGCGTCTGTGAGTTCAACGTTGTCAGGAACGTACCAGTTCCCATCGTCGTCTTGCTGCGCTCCCATTTTTCCTAACGTTTCCCAGTCGCCCATCTTCTTGCTGACGTTAGCCAATTTGCGCGATGGAATTGTTTTGTCTGTCAAGTCGGTTAAACGCATGAACTGTTCTTTTGTTTCGTTCACGTACTGCGCTTGAAGTGTCTCTACCTTTTTACCCGTCAAACTCCCAATTAACTTTGAAACAAAATCGTGGGGTGTAAATATATTTAATCTCATACTCTCTCCTTATTTGTATTTGTCTTCGATTTGTTGTTTGCGCTGCTGATACTCTTCATATGACATCATCTGAGCCAGTGTTGATAATTCCGCCAGTTCTTGTTGTTTTTGATTTGTGGTAGACGCCTTTCCCGCAACTGGCTGGTGAACAGCAGGGGAAGAGGCCATCAAATTGGATGACCCAATCTTGATAACGATCCCTGTTGCAACAACCAACGCAATGCAAATAACAGAAGCACAAAAGAAAACTGCACGTGATACCGCCTTGCTTTCTTCACGACGCAATATGCTTGCCTTGACGCCCGACAACATTGTTTTGTTTTGATTGACTGTGAGTTCCTTTGTTGTGTTCCGGTCGCCTTCAACGTGGTAATACTGTTCAACGATGTGAGCGTTCGTATCGGGGAACTCAGTTTCAAAAGGTGTTTTGATCAGCAACTTTCCATAGAAGTTGAAAACACGCGTTGCGACCGTGACTGTTCGATCCTTTCTATACTGATAAAAGAAGCGAGATAGAATTTCCATTATTTCTCCTTATATATATGTAAGGCGTGATTGCCTTATTCAAGTGAAACAAAAGCCTGAGATATGTCAACGTCCTATATTAAAATTATTGACAAAAAAACCCGCCACTAAGGACGGGTTCCTTATTCAGAGTTTTTCAGCCCACTTATCCAAATCGCTCGTTGCTTTGTCTTGCCAACTGTTCGTCTCATCTTTGGGTTTCCGTTGTGCTTGTTGGCTTGGTTTTTTCTGCTTTGGCTGTGTTGCTGGTGATGGTGTAGAAGCGGCTTTTGGAGTTGGAACCATTTCCACTTCGTGCTTTGGCTCTGGCTTTGGTGTTGCTTTCACAGGCTCAGGTATCGCTTCACCCTTCACAGGCTCTTGCTTCACTGGAGCAACTGGCACGGCTTGCGTGACCTTCGGTGAAGACGCAACAGATGGCGTTTGAACGGTCACAGGCTCTTGCATGGGCGCATCGATCACGGGTTGCTCAACGCTGTCTGTAGATCCATACAGGTGCCATGCAACGCCACCACCCACCAACGCAAGTACGGTCACAACACCACACACGATCAAGCCAGTACGTCGCACAGGTTTTGCTTCTGCTACGGGTTCTGATTCATCCATTCCTTCTGTGATGGGCTCTTCCTCTTCTGCTTCCACTGGTTCGGCTTCTGGCATGTCTTGGATGACTGGCGACGGCTCAGAGTGCGTAATGGGCGCAGTTGGTGATGGCGTTTGAACAGCAGCAGTGCTCTTGGGCTCTGGCTCATCCCAATCTGCGTCAAGACTCACAGACTCATAGAACGACTTTGGAACACCGGGCACTGACGCTTGTTCGTTCACTCTCTCCTGAATTTCAGCGATGAAATCCTCTTCGCTTTTCATTTGCTTCATTACAGACGCGATTGGAGAGTCAACTTCAGGCGCTTTTGCTTCGATATCGTTTGCTTCTGATTGCTCAACAGACTGTTCAATCGTTTGAACTTGTTCGTCTGCTGTTTGATTGTCAACAGCAATAGCAACCTCTGGTGCAGACTCAGGTTGTGCATCAATGATCTTTGGTGAAGCGATCTTTACTGGAACAACACCCTCTTTCGTCTTGCTCTTTGCAAAGAGCCCTGACAGTTTTCCAAACGCTGACTTACCCATTGCCTTAGATTTGTCTGCAATCTCTTTAGATTTTTCAACAGTCTTAGCAACGGCTTCATCCAACTGTGCATCGTCTGACATTCTTTTGTTGCCGTTTAAAGCGCGGCGCAGTTCCAATGCGCGCTCATCAATTTCATCTTCGTTATCGTAATGGCTCATATCTTCTCCTTAGTTTGAGAAACAATGGGGGCTTTACCCAAGCCCCCTGTTTCGATTGACTCATGGTTATTTCACTTCTGGAATGGGTGAGATAACAATCTTTCCTTCACCAGCACCGCAACGCATATCAACACGGTGTTCGACACCCGAACCACTCAATGCATTGCGTCGGGCCAACTCGGCCATTGGAACTTCACAGTGTGTTGTTCCGTGGAACGCAAAGGTCAACTGAACTTTCGACCGCTTCGAAATCTCCGCGATCTTGTCGAATACGGCAGATGTTTTTGCAGTGATAGGAGCCATGTCATTTGGGTTGTATCCAATGACCATCGCGTCCAGTTCTTGCGTGGCCTTGCCGTCTTCATCCGTTGATACCTTTGAAGTGACCTCTGCCGCCAATCCTGCGGCCTTGGCTTGCTCTTGAGCCTCTTGGAACTCTTTCAACTGACGTGCTTTGCTCCACTTCTTGCCCAAGAAGTTTCCGCCTGCGCATCCAATTCCTGCTCCTGCTGCTGTGCCCACTGTCTTGTTGTCCTTGAACAACTTGTTTCCCAGCACACCGCCCAGCACAGCACCGGCAACACAGCCAATGCGGCCAGATTTTGCGGTTCTCTCTTCGTTCTCTACTGATTGCGCCACGGCTACCGTCGAGACGGATAACAACATTGCGCTGATTACTAAACTCAAAATCGTTTTTTTCATATGTGATACTCCTTTCTTTTGTTATGGATTATTTGTTGGGCGAGATGGACAAGTTGCTGTTACCACCAATTCCACCGCCATCTCTTCGGGGACTTGTATTTTTTTCGACTTCATGATGCGTGATGCCACCACCTGCAAGGCTGTCCAACTTCGCTTGTGTCAATTCAAAGTTGCGCGTTGCAATTTTGATGTGTCTTTGAACTGCCGTACCAACTTCTGCTTTAACGCTTTCGTAGATTTCTTGCTTTAAGACAAGTGAGTCTGACTTGATATCTTCAACCGCGTTTGCAATTTGTCGCTTTGTTTCCTCTTCTGTCCACTTTTGCATTGAGACAAGTTGCATTCTCATATCAACCAGTTGCTTCCTAATCTCATCAAAAGAATTTCCAACAATCTTCTCAATGTTATTGATTGAATGCGTTGCATCATCAAACGTAAAGTAGTAAGTGAGCGCCGCCGTCAAAACATCGGTATAGGAAATACTTTTTTCATCCGCCAATGCTCGCACCTTGTCATAAACAGTTGAATCAAGATTTGCACTTATTTTTGTTTTTGCCATTTTCACCTCCTTATCTGCCTAATTCCATTCAAACAAAACAATGAGATATGTCAATACGTCAAAATCCTATATTTGGTGCGGGTTTTGACCCAATTCAATAGCAACCCCGTATTCAAAAGCGTAATACGTCAAAAGCATTGCCACGCAAGGCTCTTGGGCATTTTTCAGGTAAAACGTATATACGTGCACAAAAACCATAGGTGCGACATGTGCATATCTTTTACTCGTCAAAACACCCGAGCCCCAAACCTTCATCCCCTCGGCTTTTGATTTTTCCTTTGCCTCTGTTTTTGTTTTTTCTTTTGATTTTTCTTTTGCTCTGCCTCTGCCCTTGCTCCTGCTCTTCTTTTGCTTCTGACTCTGCTTTTGATCTTCAAACGCTTCAACGGCTTCATGGCTCTTGCTTTATTGCTCCTGCTTTGCCTTGGCCTGTGGTGTTGCTCCTGATTTTTCGGTTTTGATTTCGCCTCACCGCTTCACCGCTCTTTCTCTTGCTCTGATTTTCGGCTTTGCTCCTGTTTTTGTTTTCCGTTCTTGATCCTGCTTCACCTGCTTTTGCTCCATTGCTCCACATTCCGCTGTTCCTATTGCTTCCTTTTTGCTTCCAGTGCCCTGCCCTTGCTGTTCCTACTTCACGGAAACTGATACAAATTCTTTCGCCGTCCTTCTTGTCCTGTTCTCCAATTGCCTTCCATCCAATGAGCGAGCCTTCGCTTTGACTGTCCATTTTTTGACTGGCCCAAAGTGATCGACGGTGAGTTTTCAAAAACGGAACCGCTCAATATATGTTTGATGAGTACAGCCACACAGCACCAACGAACAGAGTAGAGAGAGCCAACCCCAAACCACACTGTTTCTTATATTTGAGTATTTAGAACTGAAATAGAGTATTGCCATTGACTTACCTTCCTTTTTTGTTTCACTGAAAAAAAAAGGAGGTCTTATGAGTACAGTGATACAAGCGTTTTTGTCAGTCATGAATAAGTACGATGCGAAACGGGAGAGAAGAATTCCAAAGTACGAACGTGCTGCTGTCTTCAATTTGTATGGTGGTGGTTGTGCGTATTGCCGTACACCAATCGATTTTGATAAATCACGAACGTGGGCTGTTATCCAACTTGTTCCTGAGGAACTTGGTGGAAGACGTGATAAAGAAAACAACATCCCCGTGTGTTGGAAGTGCCGTGCTGCTTACGTGAACTGCGACGGGTTTAGCGCCATCGTCAACAATTCCTCAACGGTTTCTGCAACTCACACAGAAGCATTGCTTGAGAAACGGCTTCGGGCCTTCTTGGTGTCATCCCACCATCTGACTGCTGTTCCGACCAACGGAAGAGTCAAGCGCGTTGAGAAAGCCATTCTGGAACGCGTCAAATTCGAACGGTTCAAGGTCTACGTTCAACACAATGAGTTGGGTGTACTCATCGGCATGTCCCGTCACTGTGGCTCTGAGAAACGCATGGGCGAGGTCAAGGCGCTGCTCAAATTCTTCGCGTATGGAAGTGAAATCCAGACAAGCAATCCTTCATTCACGCTCTACCAGTTCCCCAAAGAAAAGTTGTTGGATGTCGTGTGGGGGATGATTGAAGAGAACGGATTGGTTGTGGAAGTGAAGAACTCACACAGCATTGTGGAAGAGCGAACGGATGAGTACAGGGCTGATTGGCGTCTGACGTACAACACCATCACGCACAACCATCAACGGAAGAACAGAAAAGGTCAGGTAGAACCTGTCAAACAAGGTCTATCCACGAACCCACGAACCATCCAAAACAGGGAACGCTACAGGCGGACGGTTCAAGCCCAACGCTGGCGTGACGAACTGCGAACAATGGAACATCAGTTGCTTGGTGGAACGGCTGGATTGGACAGAGAGTCCTTCTTGAACCGCTACTTGGATTTGCTCCAGAAGATTTCATCCCTCCCCTAACAAAAAAGGCCACCGCATTGGTGGCCTTCTAGTCTGTGTTTTCCATTGATCATTGTTCCCAGTTGATCCGCTCATCAAACCAAATGGAGTTCTGGACAAACACATGCGCTGATACAGCGAAGATCATTGACAGGCAAGACAACGCCGTGAAGGTCAACAAGCCTGTGAACTGAGAGTTGGTCATCGCAATGGATGCGTGTGTTGCCCCTGAAACGGCAATGGAGAGCGTAGCGAACTGGACAACCTTGTTTCGCAGGAACCTATTATTGGTGAGTGTGGCAATAGTGATTGATGTCAAAAGGTGTTCAAGAGTTTTCATAGACACCTCACTTCATGTCGTAGCACTTGCCATCAACAAGACCACCGTTGTCTTTGATCTGCCAGCAGATTTCTTCCTTCTCGCTCAATGCGTAAACACTGTGATCGTTGACTTCAACAAATGAGACATAGAAGAGCGCGTAGACAAATGCACCGACCGATGCATAGAACAAGCCACGCCAAATGTGGTACTCGGATGGGCTGCGGCCAATCAATGTGAATTTTCGTTTTTTTAAGATGTTTTTCATAGTCGTTCCTTTTTAATTTGTAATTGTGATCAGTTGGTGATGCTGGCTAGAATTGCAAAGCCTGTTATGAGTGCGGTGATGATCGAAATACCATTGATCACCAGCGTTGATCTGACTTCGAATATTGCCAATTTATCTTGCATGCTCATATCAACTCTCCTTTTGTTTGTCTATATGTTTATTTAAACAGAAAACATTTATTTAGCAATACTCAATATATGTTTTATTTCAACCAATGTTCAAATTTGCGGATTACTTCGCAGTTTTTATTATTGATTTATGTTTTGGATGATGTTATTAAACTTTCAATAGTTTCTTTTGACTTTCATCCAGCCACATAAAAAAGCCCGCTCATTGGCGGGCTCTTTCATATCATCCGTTCGCTTATGCATAGAAGTCTTCTTCTGTTTCTCCAATGATGCCAGCAATCAATGCTTCTGCATCCTTCCCTGATTGACGAACACGTGTTGACAGTTCCATTTCGATCACAATGCACTGTGGAAGATTTCTACCGAACTCCTGAGCCAAAGTGACACCTGTTGCGCTGTCCAACGATTTTGTTATGCGGTTGAGTTTGCGTTGAACAGGTGTAGTGAGTGAACAACCTGCATCAACCAACGCTTCAACAATGGTGTTGTACTTCGAAGCAAGATCACTGTTCTTCTCTGTCTTAGCCTTCCGCCACAATCCGCAAGCCACAAAGATTGGTGTCAAATCCAGATGGCTAAGACGGTTGTTCACAAGGACTGTTCGTTCAAATGGGGCGTGCGTGTTCAAAAGAGACTGAACTTCTGAGGGGTTGCAGTCGATGATGGCATTGAAAAGTTTTTGTGTTGTTGTGTTTGTCATAGTCGTTCCTTAGTTGTTTGAGAGGGTTTGTTTCGGGTCTTACTTGTATTGCCGTTTGCGCTTGATAGATGCCAGTTTCTTCAATCGCTTGACCGCACGTTTGTCTTTGAGTTCGTAGCGGGCTGGTTGGATGTGCATAGTTTTCTCCTTATTTGTACAGGTCTTTGGTAAAACGTGCGTCAGCGCTGTCTCCCAGCACTTCAAGCGAATAGATACGTGTTGTCAGTTCAGTGAATGCAAAAACAGCCGTGCTTATTCCAACGATTGCCAACAATAAAACAAGTGTGAATTTAATAAGTGCGTTCATTGATATCTCCTTTTCTTTGTCTATGTAATTATTAAAACAGAAAACATTTATTTAGCAATACTCAATATATGTTTTATTTCAACCAATGTTTAAATTTGCGGGTTACTTCGCAGTTTTTGTTTTTGATTTGTGCATTTGATGAATTGTTTTAATATCCATTAGTTGCTTTTGACGTTTCATCCAGCCACAAAAAAACCCCAACTGTGTGGGGCTTTTCTATTGTTTGTCTTCATTGTTATGCAGCCTTTTGCAACTCATTCATTTGTCTAAGCATCCATTCGACATCATCACGTGATACGGGAGTAAGGGATTGCTCTTTGGTTGTGTAGTAGAAAGGGCTGCTCAAATCTTCGCAAAAGTCCCAACGCTCCATCAAAATATCCAATCGTCCACGCTCAAAGTAGAAATCCATTTCGTTCAATACACCCACACTTGTCCACAATGTGATGTGTTCGTTCAACTCGTAGTACCCATTTGCTCTTAACTTTTGTATTGATTGATCGATATTCATAACGCTCTCCTTTTGTTGTCTTTCATTCAGTTAAACAGAAATCATTTATTTAGCAATACTCAATATATGTTTTATTTCAACCAATGTTCAAAATTGATTGGTAATTCACAGTTTTCTTGCTCTAACGTGTGCTTTCTCATAATCTTTGTTGATTTCATTCATCAAATGTTGTTGTTGTTTCTCAGATTGTGAGCGTTCGTAGCACGACATGATGGTATCGAAGTAATCGTTTGCGTTTGCAATGTTGGGATCAATCAAATTGGTGTTCATCTCTGCACCATGTTTGATGAGATATATGGCTGCATCAGAACTGTCTTGGCTTCCCAAATCGATCATGGTAAGCAATGGAGAAACCCCTTCTTTGTTGAGCGCATTGACATCAGCCCCGCTTTCCACCAGTGCTTTAACGCATTGATAGGATGGACAGTGATGCAATGGGTTTTCCCCATAGGCGTTCTTGTGATTGGGGTCTGCACCATGTGCAATCATCAACTGCACAATCTGGTGATTGGTTGTCTCAAAGATTGGCGTTGTCATCTCTGCGTTTTCTGCATTTGGATCAGCGCCCATATCCAACAAAAGAATGGCTTTATTGAGGTCATCTGACACCGCTGCGCTGTGCAAAGGTGAAGCACCTACATGGTTTTGAGCGTTGAGACTGACACCCTGCTCCACAAAGTATTCAACGAACTCGAGCATCTTTCTGTCGTTGAAGCAGGAGATGTTGTGAAGGATGTTTTTACCGAAATCATCGGTAACGAAGATATCAGCGCGTGCATTGATAAGTGCTTGGGTGCAGAAGTAGGCTTCTCGCATGCAGGCCATCACTAGGGGTGATGTGTAGTAGTTCAACGGGTAGTTCGGGCTTAATCCCTCTTCAATTGCGTGAATGAGCATGTTTGCTGCGTCTTGATGGATAACTGTTTGAAGCAGCAAGTCATCGGCTGGTGTTGAATGTGTCATTGATATCTCCTTTTGAATGGCGTAATTGCCTCCTTTCATCCAAGCAAAAGAGCGAGATATGTCAATGGGTTAAACCTTGGGTTGATAGGTACGGAGTAGAAAGAGGCTGTTAATTCTCAAAAGCGGCTTTTGGTCTTTAAAGCGTCTCCTGCTCCGCACATCGGGACAGGGAAAGCCCTGAAATGCTCACAGGGATCAGGATTACACTGAATTGCAGACACAAAAAAGCCCGCTGATTGGCGGGCTTTCTATCGATTGTTCATGGTTTTCTACATCCTGCGCTTCTTTGTAGGGGCTTGTTCGATGATGTCGGAGAGTTCAGCGTTAAGGCGTTCTTTGCACTCTTTTGCTTCATATTCTATAAGCAATTCCATACATACATCATTAAGATAGTCACAACTTCTGGCCATCTCTAAATCACAGTGTGGAAGCAATAGTTCAAAGACATCGGTATGTCCGTAAATTCCTGAAAAGAACAATGCCTGACTTTTTCTTGCTTTTGGATCGCAGTGAGGGATCAGGAGTTCAACAATTTCTTTGTGCCCATTTTGCGCAGCCTTTATCAAAGCCTGACTGTCATGTGCTTTTGGATTGCTATGAGGCAACAGCAATTCAACAATCTCTCTGTGCCCATTTTGCGCAGCCCACTGCAATGCGACGCTCTCATTTGCTTTTGGATTGCTATGAGGCAACAGCAATTCAACGATGTTTATGTAGCCATTGTCTGCTGCATACTGTAACGCCAAGTTGCAATCATCCTCATAAATACAGTATGGAATAAGCAACTCAACGATGTCTTTATGACCATTCTGTGCAGCATCTTTAACGTAATGACCTTTATAATCTCCAACGAACGGAAAGAGTTTTTTAACTGCATCAGCATCACCTGTTCGAACTGCTTCTTCAAATAATTGATGGGCATTTACAAAGTCGTCCCATTCAACGATTTTCGTTTCTTCGACTCCAAAATCTATCCCAGTTCTATTCTTGATCAACATCTTTAACTGAGCCAGTACCTTGTTCATCAAACCCATGCGCTTCTCCTTATTTCTGAACATATTTGAGTCTTTCAAATAGTTGAGATATGTCAAGGACGAAAAAGCCCGCTCATTGGCGGGCTTTCTATTGGGTGATCATTGGGCTATCTGCTAGATATCAGAGAATAGGTTTGATGCATCATTGTCAGTCTCGATGTTCTTGCTGTTTTGCATGGCTTGAACATAGGCTTCAATCATTGCTCCCAGTTGTTTGGGTTGGTCCAGCACCGACATGAGTTCTGACAACTTTGTGATGGGAAGATAGTTCATCACAGTGGGTTTGAAGTTGTTCACATCGATGATGTAGGAGTCTGCTGGTGGCATCTGGTGTTGATCTTCGGGTGCGAAGTATTCCCGACCGGCCATGAGCGTGTTGTCCCGTATCAGAATGGATTGATAGTTGTCTCTTGCCCAATCCATCAGTTCTGCGTTCTTTACGATGTCCCATCTGTGCCTTTTGAAGTCATCGGGAATGACAAGGACCAATGCTTGATACATCTGTTCCTCGCTCAGTTCCTCGTGTTGCTGGATGAACAGATAGTCGTCCTGCTCGACAACATGGTTCAGGTGTTGAACGGCACCACCGCTCTCTTTGATGCAAGTGAACCGAACATCGAATTCAAACCCTGAGATATGTTTAAGGTCGTACCGTTGCACATTGAAGATTTCCGCTTGTGTGATTTTCATGGCTGGCTCCTTATTGGAAGTAAGTCTTGGTGATGAATGCTGCGAGCCAGAACATCACGCTTAACGCTGCGGCCAATCGCCCAATGTTCCCGAAGGGTCTTAGGAAGTCGCGTTCCTGTATCAATTGATCAAAGACGTTCTCTATTTTTTCACGCATCTTGCTCTCCTTTCAGTTGTGGTGATTTCAGTGAAGCAAAAGAGCGAGATATGTCAATGGGTAAATCCTTGGGTGGATAGGTACGGAGTAGATAGAGACTTTAATTCTCATAAGCGGCTTTTGGTCTTTAAAGCGTCTCCTGCTCCGCACAACGGGATAGGGCAAGCACTGGATTGCAGGCAACAAAAAGCCCGCTCAATGGCGGGCTTTCTATTGGGTGTTCATCTGGTTTTACATCCTGCGTTTCTTGGCAGGGGCTTGTTCGATGACATCTAAAAGTTCAGCAGTGAGATGTTCATTGCAATGTTTTGCTTCCATTTCTTGCAACACATCTCGTATCAATTCCATACTTTCCACCCCTCCCAATTTGTTTAATATATGATTTACATTACTGACAGGGATCAGAAGTTCCACACACTCTTTATGTCCATTATATGCAGCCATGATCAATGCTTGAGTGCTATTGTCTTTTAGATCACTTACAGGGATCAGAAGTTCGACGCACTCTTTGTGTCCCTGCTGTGCTGCATAAATCAAGGCTGCATTACAACTTGCTTTTGGGTCACTGAAAGGGATGAGGATTTCGACAATCTCAGCACGTCCGTTTTCGGCAGCACTTTGCAATGCCCTACTTTCATATGCTTTCGGATCACTGAAAGGGATAAGCATTTCTACAATGTCTTTGTGCCCATTTTGCGCAGCCTTAATCAAAGCCCAACTGTCTTCTATTTTTGGATCACTGACAGGGATAAGCAACTCAACGCATTCTTTGTATCCATATTGTGCGGCATTTATTAAAGCCCAACTGTATAATTCCTTGGGAAATTTTAATGTAATAAGGTTAGCAATCGTTTCAACATCCCTGTGACTTACCGCATCATAAAGCATATCTTTGTTCATATTTACATCGTTGCGCAATGACATTCTGTTCTCCTTGATTGTGTGTTCTTAAAACCAGTCAATCAAAACTTGGAGATATGTCAATATGGCTTGGTGCTGGCTGGTACGGAGTAGATATAGGCTTCAATGCTCAAAAGCGGCTTTTGGAGATTTAAGCGCCAATGCTCCGCACAATGGGACAGGGAAAGCACTGGATTGCAGACACTAAAAAGCCCGCTCATTTCTGGCGGGCTTTCTATTGTTTGTCCATTTGGCTTACATCCTGCGTTTTTTAACTGGCGCATCCTGCATCACGTCCCCCAATGCCTGCTCCAGTTTTCGCTTCTCGGAATAGGACCGCACGAACTCGGACAGGTCTTCCGCTGACTTGCCATAAGACGTTTTGCGCTTCGTATCTGCTCCGTGATCGATGAGGCATTTGGACAGGTCATCCCTGCACTTCCTCGCGCTCTGGTGAAGCGCGGTTTCCATCAGGTCGTTGTATGCCGACAAGTTCACCGCATTGATTGCAGCGCCATTGGATAGGACCAATTCGCACATCTTGACGCTGTTCGCTTGATGCAGGATGGGCTTCTGGTTTGGGTCGTTGATGTCGGCCCCCATTTCGATCAACCGTTGGGCTATCTCAAAGCAATCCTGTTCAACGGCCACGCCCAGTACAGACGTTCGTTCCATGCCGTAGTTGCTCAGGGTGGATGAACAGTTGACGTTGGCCCCAAGGTCTAGCAATGCGTGGGCCATCTCTGTGTTGCCTGTCGAGACGGCAACAAACAATGGCGGGCAATTGATCATATCGTCAACGCTCTCTGTGCTGGCTCCGTGGTCCTTCAGAAGCATCAGGGCAAGGTCGTTGTGGTGCCGCTCAATGAGCGTGTTGAGGATCGTTGTGGAGCCAGCGAAACGGCTCAGACTGTACGGTGTATCGACATCCACACCACTGTTTAGTAACTCCCTGAGGTTGTCCCATTCCTGCTGTTCTATGGCTTTGTGCAAGTCCTTCATTTCATCGTTCATCGGTTCTCCTGTTTGTGGCCTACATCCATGCAAACAGAAGCCGGAGATATGTCAATGCACAAAAAAACCCGCCACTTGGGCGGGTTTCTTGGGGTGCTTGAAGGATTACGCCTTCGCGGGTTCCTTACCCTTCTCGTCGGCCTTCGTTTCAGCCTTGGGGGCTTCCACAAGGGTGTAGGTGGGTTTTTTTGCCGCAATCAACTTCTGGCCTGCCTCGCTTGCTTCAAAGGCGGTAACGACTTCGGGCTTGGGGCCCTTGCCACCCCACTGGAACGGGGTCTTCTTGCCGTCGTTGAGGATGTAGTCCTTCTTCGCAGAAGGGGTCTTCTTGGTGGCTTCCTTCGGAGTGCCATCAGCGTTGGCTTCAACCTCTTTTTCCATGCCGATCAACTTGCCGATAGCGCGCTTGTGGCGAAGTGCGAAGTGAGCCTTGTACTCGGTGATCAACGCAACGACTTGTTCAAAGGTCTTCTCTGCGGACTTCTCCATTTCCTTGGAAATCTGGTCTTCAAGAGCCTTCAGTTCGTCCTGAGCCTTCTTCTGCTTGTCCTGCAGTTCCTTCAAAGTTGCCATTTGAACACCCCTTATGTTTGTTGGTTGTCACAAGCAATTGTGCTTGCGTGAAGTGACTCTATCGCACCTCTTTTGCAATTCCTAGCTTTTTCTTGATCTTATTTCAATTTTTTTCAGTTGTTCATAAATTAGCTAGATTGTTCGCATTCTGCTGGGTGTTTCCTATGCCCATTCCTCAGAAATTGCTTCTTTGTTGCCGTAGATCAATCCATTTCATTGCCCATCCTGCTCTGTATTGCGAAGCAACGGACAACCGCTCTGGTCTGCGTGGTGCAGCCGCACCATCACCCCGGAAACCCGCTTCAATCGCTCTGCAATGCGGTGGTGGCCATGTGCAATGGCTTCGTCCAATGCAGTGTGTTCGACAAAGAACGATTGCTTCTGTGGGTCAACACCACTAGCCAACAATGCATCGACAAGTTCAGGTGAGTCATAGTGCTGTGCCACGTGGTGAAGCAACGTCCTGTTGTTGCCATCCACGGCCATCAAGGGAGCCTTGTGTTTGGCGAGGGCAAGGATAGTGTTGTGCAGGTCCAGTTGCCTCTTCTGGAGATCCTCCGGTGCTTTCCTGCTCATCTGGGCAAGGTGCTGGAAGTGAGCAAACAGGACAGTAGCCAATGCGGGACGGTACACCGCAACCGCCGTCCTGTACGTGTGTGAGATGGGCGTCTGGAAGCACTCCAACACGTTGTCTTGGGTCAAGGCTGTTTTGAGGGTGTACGCATCCACTTTGGTGGGAAGCACCAGCACCGCATTGGAACTGGCGTTGGGGTACGCCGTGTGTATGCCTTGTGGACTGAGAGCCTTAACGGCTTGGATGAGGGCAAGTGTCGTCATACACCCTCCCCTCAATAGATGAATTCTTGAACGGTGATGGGTCGAACGACTCCCTCGTCGTCAACTGTGGTCCGCTCCACCACTTTTTGTTCGGGTTGTTTCGAACCGGGCGTGCATGTGGCCGTTCCATTGATGAATTTGCAGGAATGGGTAACAGATACGTTCACACGAATGGTGTCTTTACTGTCCAGTGCAAGCACTGAAATGGGAGCCAAAAGCAACAATGCAATCAAATATTTCATATACGTTCTCCTTATTATTTGTTTCCTCCAATAAAACAGATATTGAGCATAAGTCAATATATCTTTTGCAAACAAATAAGCCCTGCTGTGAACAGGGCTTTTTAATTACGGCCAACTCTCAGGTTTCGTTCGAATGGCATCAAGAAATTCTCTGACGTGTTGTGCGATTGCCGCTTGGTAAGGTGTTTCACTGTAAACGGACAATGCTTGTGGATTGGCCCCTGCATCAAGTAACAAATCGGTGCATTCGACATCGTGGCACATGCAGGCGATGTGCAGTGGCGTTTCCCCTTTGTATGTGATGGCGTTGATGGTTTCGGGATTGCTTTCGATGATAAGTGAAGCAAGTTGGGTGCGTCCCATATCAACAGCGGTGTGCAGTGGTGTATACCCCGTTTCATCACGGATCATCCAGAGATTGTTTGCAGCAATATACTCCAGAAATTCGAATGTTCTCATTGTCACAACAAGTGGTTTGTACTGATAGATCATACAAACCACTTGTTTTTTGCTATCGCAAAAGCATTCTCAAAACAACTGGCAAGGATAAAAAAAACGAACCAACCAAATGATAAAATTAGGCCAACGACAAGGGCTGTTGCGAACGAACCAACACTCCACTTGAACAGGCCAATAAGAACCGCTGCAACACTTGACCAAAAAAATAATGATGATGAACTCAAAATTGCTACACTTATCTGTGTGCTGTCTGGCAAAACCGATTTTTTCATATCTTCTCCTTTTTTGAATAGGCGTGATTGCCTTATTCCATCCAAACAAAAGTCGGAGATATGTCAACGCAGTAATTGCAATTATTTTGGCACGGAGTAGATAGAGACTTTAATTCTCATAAGCGGCTTTTGGTCTTTAAAGCGTCTCCTGCTCCGCACAATGGGACAGGACAAGCACTGGATTGCAGGCAACAAAAAGCCCGCTCAATGGCGGGCTTTCTATTGGGTGTTCATCTGGTTTTACATCCTGCGTTTTTTGACTGGCGCATCATCCATGAGCCTTGAAAGTTTGACTTTAAGCCGTTCCATGCAACGCCTCATCTCTATTTCGTTCTGCACTTGAAAGATCAACTGAATACTTCTTCTTTCTTTCCATTTCAGAAAGTCACCGCTATCATTGATATCTTTCCACTTGATGTACTCAACCGCTGCACTTACGTCGCTTACAGGGATCAGCAATTCAACACACTCCTTCTGCCCAAATTCTGCCGCCGTCCTTAATGCAATGCTTTCATTGATCATTGGATCGCTGAGAGGGATGAGGAATTCCACCATTGCTGCTTGTCCTGCACGTGCTGCGGATTTCAATGCCCTGCTTTCGTATTCCATCGGGTCACACAAGGGCAAAAGGTGTTCAACAATTTCCTTTTGTCCATGTCCTGCTGCTACAGAAAGCGCATGACAGCCTTCCTCGGAAATATCACTGACAGGGATCAGGAGTTCAACACATTCAATGTGTCCGTTCATTATTGCGGTATACAACGCCCAACTTCTGCCTGCTTTTGGATCACTGACAGGGATCAAGAGTTCAATACACTCTTTGTGACCCATATGGGCGGCCCTCGTCAAAGCCTCACAGTTATTTACCTTAGGGTCACTGACGGAAATGAGACGTTTCACTTCATCAACATTTCCCATCAAAGCGGCGTCTTCTAATGTCTCATACTGAGAACTCATAACGCCTCCCGCATCACCATTTTGCTTTGGCGCTTGAGCCAGACGTTCGAATTCACGGCCTGTTCGAACCGCTTCTTATCTAAGCGGAACTGCAATGTGTTCAGTTGGAAATTGGATAGGAGCCCAACCGACACTGCATCAAGGACACGTTCCACGATCACGTTGAACAAACGGTCACTGCTCTTCTTGTAGGTATCTACATCCTGTTCGCTCAAATCAGTGACAGGAAACAGGAAGTACCGGCGCAACGATAAGCAATTGAAGAACGGTTCAACCAATCCAGCATCCTCAAAGACCTGTTCAATGCTCTGCCCTTGTGGCCCTGTTTGCGTTGCATCGATGTCATAGCGTCCATTGCATGTGATGGCTTGAAGATGCATCCGAAAGACGTTGTTGATATCTCCGTTGACTTCTCCCTCTTCAACCCAGTTTTCAAGATGTTCGCAGTGCGAAAAGTAGCGGTAGAAACGAGTCATTCCATCTGTGTTCTTCTCATTGAACGACACACCTGCATCAACAATGCGCTCCCACAAATTTGTTTTAGTAACGCGGTCGGAACCATTGAGTTCCATCAAGCAATCCAATGGCTTGATCAGCCACAGAAGACTTTCGTTGCGCTCATTGCGTGCATCCAACGCCAACCCCGCTTCAATGAAATTCTCCAACTCCCTTGGGCTTAGGCTCTTCATTGCGAACACCTCTTTTGAGATGTCGTAGCCCTCAGGATGGCGTCTGTAGAGTTCCTTGGCGAAGACAGGTGTTGCATAACGCATCAGTTTGTTGAACCTCTCCTTGTTCATTGGAAGACTGTCCAGCACGTCAGTGTTCAACTGAGGGGCAATCAATCTGTTCATTTCGCGGATGACTGTTTCATCTGCTTCTTGTGTTGAAACGAAAAAAGTTCGTGTTGACGCTATAACTTTTCGCATAAATGACATTGCAATCTCCTTTATTTGTTTGGATATATTGAGTGAAACAAAAGCCGGAGATATGTCAATGCCCAGTTAGATTTTTCTTTTCAGATTGCCTCTGCTAATAAATGGATCACCACCATAAAACATATGAGGCACGTGAATTTTTAAGGCATCAATGATGTTTTGACGAATTCTCATTATTCCAAGATATCGAAATAAGTCATCATAAGTACGACGCTCAAATTCGCACTTTGAATCCTTCTCCATTTGATAGACAAGTTTCATTAGTTCCGTTGCTGAATAACCTCTTTCAATCAAATCTCTAATACGAAAGAGACATTGAAACGGCGACAGGCAATAAAAATCATAGTATTCCCTCAGGAGCGGTTCATAATTGATGCAACGGAACATGTGTTCATTGTTGATAAATTCTTCCCATATTTCATACCTCGCCAAACAAGCAAACTGAGAATATGTATCCGGTCTATTGCAAATAAACTTAACAGCATCCTCCACGCTTTCAAACGTTCGATACCATTCATCCATTGGGTGAACTCGTCTCAGTTCTTTTGGCAATTCAAACATACCCTCTCCTTTTTTTGTGGACTCTATTCAGTCAAACAAAAGTCGGAGATAAGTCAACGTGGACAAGCGATTGAAACCCGAAGGGCCGCGACCGTGGCGCGGGCTTGCTGAAAGCGCGGTTGCGAAGCAATGGCCCAATAAAAAACCCGCATATTAGCGGGTCTTCTATCTCTTAGAACAATTCTCGTTTAAGAATGTATCGGAACAACTCGGTTTTACTGATACCCAATTCCTTTGCGCGCTTCTGAAAAATCTTAACAACATAATCCCTCTCCTTCACGCACTGAATGACGGTCTTATTTCCTAATTTCTTTGAGTGATACGGCCTTCCACAATCCAGACGCTTGAACTCGTCATGGTCAAACTCTCCGCTCTCTAAAAAATCCCATACAACTTCTCGAATAAAGTCAGGACGTGACTGCTTAGAGACACCCAATTTCTTGTTCAAACGACTTAAAAATGTGTCATCAATCCACAACACTGGATATGTATCAACGTTATATGTGTAATTACTCATCTAACCTCCTTTAAAATTTGACTGCGAGTTAAGCAGTATTCTTGTTTAGTCATTCTCTTTGTCATGCCTGAAAAGTACGATTGACGCATATAGCCTCTTGGGAGTTCGCCAGAAAGCAAGTAACGATGGATTGACACGCTCCACCAACTTTCCAATCCATTGGTTCCAATCCACTTGTAGTACGTCTTTCGTGGGCTTTTCTTCTGTTCACAATTTATTGAAACAGAAGCCGGAGATATGTCAACGTTCATATCTTCCTCGCTTTGCGTTGCGCTTCTTCTGCTCCAATTGCTTTGTATATGCGTTTACGCATGTGCTTTTGCTCTTTGACAACGTGTTGGCGCAACACCTGCGCCACTCCTTCTTCGCCTAAGGCTTCTGCGACACACAGCGTGTTTTCAATGGAATACATTGAAACACTCCCTTTAAGACGCTCAAAAACGCTTGGCAAATGCTCAGACGGGTAGTATTTCAACAGTGAGTTGTGGGCAATCTGCCACAAGATTTCGTCCTGAAATGGTCGTTCGGTTTCCATGATCGCTTCCAGCATTGTGGAGAAGTGTTCTGGATGAAAGGCCATCGACACTTCCAAGGTTCGCTCTACAGCGTACAAATCGACTGTTGCTTGGATTGGCAGCGTTTCGGGGCTGTACCCTTCTGGGCGTTTCATTAGGAAACCCGATCAAGGATGTTTTGATGTGCTTCTTTGATGATTTCAACCTTTTCCAAAGCACTTGGTAATGCGGCTATCGTGGCTGTTGGTAGTACGGTCCACAAGATGATGTTGGCAATTGCTTTCTTGATGGTCTTCATACGCTCTCCTTATCTCAAAACATATATTGAGTGAACCAAAAGCCGGAGATATGTCAATACCGCTTTTTATCAATCAAGCGCGGATGCGTTGGAGATTTAAATCTCAAAAGCGGCTTTTGGCCTTTAAAGAGTCTCTTCTCTGCTCCGCACCTATGGATTGAGCAAAGAAAAAGCCCGCTCAATGGCGGGCCTTTTTGTTTCACACAGTCGATCAATTATGCAAACATTTTGATCTGCTCAATGATTTGACTGTGTTGCTCCTTGGGAATATCAGATTTATTGAGATTGGCATACACATTCTCAATAGCGGTAGAGTGTGCAAGTGAATAAAGAACGTGCTTATGACCATTCAACGTTGCAAAAATCAACGCAATACAGCGCAACTCTACGACATCAATAACGCATGCAAGGAATTTTGAGATGCAACCCATTTCACCCTCTTTTGCAAACCGGGTGTACATGAAATGCAACTGCTCTGGACTGAAATGCTCAGTCAAATCCGATGCTTCTTCTGCGTCAAGGCTAATAAAGAACCGCTTGAGTTGAATGTACGATTCATCATTGAGTTGCAACATTGCAATGCATGCGGTTTTGGTTTCTTGATCAGCAATTGACGCGTTGATGACTTCAACAACCATCTCCATGTTGCAATACGGGATCAAATAATTTGCAATGTCTTGATTTTTATTGATTAAAGCCGTGAAAAGGGCTTTTTCTTTGCTGTTGACGAATGGGAGCAAGGTCAAAAATTGCTCCATTGAATTGTTAATGACCGCAGAGATAATATGTGACTCAAGCAGGTCCTGAGTCAGATATTTAATATTGTTGCCGATTGTACGAATATCACAGTTCCGCAGTGCCGTTTGAAAATCTTTGTCTGTGAACTGCTTAGGGTTCTGACTGGCTTCCAGACCTTTTAAGAACTCCAGCATTTCCTCCATCTCAGCATCAGAGTTTTGCGGTGTCTCAGCGTCGATTGGCCCTAAGAATTCATCCAATTTCGCCTTAGGCACTCCATCTTTGATCATTTGCATCCTCGCAACAGCAACATTGCTGACAGGAATGAGGACAGGAATAAGATGGGTGTGACCGATCACCGTTGCAATTCGAAGCGCACCACTGTTGTTGTCCGTAGGGTCAACGTGCTTCAACATGCGCTTCACACCGTCGAGACTGCCGAATTTAACGCACGTATAGAACGCCTCAGTTTTATCCGATTCATCCAACAGTGAAACGACTGCATCAATTTTTTGATCATCGCCTTCACTAACGGCTTTTACAAAATCCATCAAAACATCCGCATCCATTCTTGTTTCCCCTGTTAAAAAAAAGTGATCAAAATGATGCTTGAAGTTGGTCAAGCATCGGATGGTACTTGTCGTCAATGGCTTGCTTGGCGTCTTCCATATTACTGTGCGGGATCAGCAAGCGTGCAACGGCTTCATGCCGTCCCATAGCCGCCATCTGCAACGGTGCACTGTCGAACGCCTTAGGATCGGCATACGGGAGCAAAACTTCAACGATGTCTTCCATGCCCCACCACGCGGCGTTCTTGAGGGCCGTGTTGATCGTTAACTTGCTGGTGATCGTGGGGACAATTTCCGCAACACTTGCTGTGTTCCTTTGGCGGATTGCTTCATCTAACAACTCGTTCTGACGTTCCATTTCATCACTCCGTTGTGGTAATTCCTCATCTATCTTTGTACTGGCCCCATTCCCTAGAGTCAAGCTAAAACCACTTAAAAACAGGGTTTTTCAACAAAATAACCCGCCACTAGGACGGGCTGATTTGAAGGGGCTTATGGTGTTACCAGTGGAATGACGCTCACCTTGTTTCCTCGTCCTGTGACCAACACGTTCTGCCCCACGATATAGGTCACGGATGCATCGTGAACGATGCTGACAATGCGTGACTTTCCGCGCTGGTCCACAACGCGAATGACCACTTCAACACCCTTTCGTTTAGTCAAGGCGTTGTTGATGGAGTTGCCAACCACACCGCCCACTGTTGTTCCAACGATACGTGTTGCATTGCGGTTCCGACTGTTGCGCTTGCCTCGGTCTGAAACGGCATAGCCCACGGCTCCCCCAACTACAGTTCCTGCGTTGACCTTGCTTGTGTTCTCAATCGTGACTTCCCTCACGTGCAACACAATGCCTTCTTGAACGTCGCGCATCTCCAATGCTTGTGAGCGATTGAAGTCACGTGCGCTTGTATCGCTCGCATACGCTTGGCCTGTTGCCAACGCCATTCCAATTACCAATCCAAATACAATTTTCTTCATCTGTACTCCTTTGTTTGTCTGCCACATGGCTTATTCATCCAAGCAGATGAGCGAGATATGTCAACGGTGTTTCTGTGTTGGATTGGTACGGAGTGATAGAGGCTTTAATACTCAAAAGCCGCTTTTGGTCTTTAAAGCACCAATGCTCCGCACACCGGGACAGGGAAAGAAGTGGATTGCAAGCATAGAAAAAGCCCGCTCATTGGCGGGCTTTCTATTTGGCGTTCATGGTGTTTTACATCCTGCGTTTTTTAACTGGCGCTTGTTCAGTGGAAGCATCAAGGCCGATTGCTTCTGACAGTTGTTTCTTCGTGTGGTTGGCTTCGATTTCGTCTAACAGGTTCTTGCTGTTGTTGCCCACAACGCTGTTCCGAACGGCTTCTTTGTCGCTGTGGGGATACAGGAGTTCGGCGCACTCCTTATGACCTTCGTTCACTGCCATTCGCATGGCCCAACTGGCTTCCGCTTTTGGATCGCAGTGAGGGATCAGGAGGCGTACAACGTCTGTATGACCTTGTGCTGCGGCATCAATGAGCGCCATGCTTTCATCTGCTTTGGGATTGCTGTGAGGAATGAGCATTTCGACGCATTCCGTGTGTCCATTGCGCGAAGCAAGCATCAAGGCCACGTTGTTGTTTTTGCTTTGCGAGTTGGCATCAAGCAATTCTTTCAACTCGGCAACTTCCCCCTGTCGGGCTGCGGAAATGATTTGATATTTGTTCATGTTTTCGCGGTCTTTCTCTAATGACATAAAGCCTCCTTAGTTTTAGTGTTTCTTCAGTCAAGCATGGTTTTCAGATAAGTCAAGACAACAAAAAAGCCCGCTGATGGTCGGGCTTTTTATTTGTTGTTCATCAGGTTTACATCTTGCGTTTCTTGGCAGGGGCTTGTTCGATGATATCTGAAAGTTCAGCAGTGAAATGTTCTTTACACCGTTTCGCTTCCATTTCTTGTTGAATTTGAACAATGTATTGACCTACATTATCATGCATCCGATGAATTGCGGCTTCAACATCACTGACAGGGATCAGAAATTCAACTATTTCTACATGTCTATTCGCAGATGCCATACTTAAAGCAAAACTATTTCTTGCTTTTGGATCGCTGAGAGGGATCAGCATCTCCACAATCTCTTTGTGTCCATGTTCTGCCGCCCATAGCAAAGCCAAACTTTTTTTTGCTTTTGGATCACTGACAGGGATCAGCATCTCCACAATCTCTTTATGGCCGTTTTCTGCCGCGTATTGTAATGCTCTACTGTCATCTGCCTTTGGATCGCTGACAGGGATCAGCATCTCCACAATCTCTTTATGGCCGTTTTCTGCCGCTAATAGCAAAGCCATACTGTCATCTGCTTTTGGATCACTGACAGGGATCAGCATCTCTACAATCTCTTTATGGCCGTTTTCTGCCGCGTTTTGTAATGCTCTACTATCAACTGCATTTGGATCGATAATTGGAATAAGTCGCTTCACTTCATCTGTGTTTCCATCAAATGCTAATGTCACAAGTAATTCTGTGTTTTTTGATAAATCGTTGTTCAATGCCATTTGCATCTCCTTAATTTGTCTGGCGTGTTAACTCATTTCTTCATCTAATCCAATTATCGAGATATGTCAAGACAACAAAAAAGCCCCAAAAGTGTGGGGCTTCGCTTTATGACATTGCCACTTCGCGCTGTTGAGTTTTTTGTTTTGCTTTTGGTTTGAAGCGACCTTTTGCCCGTGTCTTCGATTTATAAGGTTTAGGGTTGAAATTGGGCTTCTTGTCTTCTGACTGTTCAGGGTATTTGTCTTCAATGATGTTCTCGCGTGCATAGCGTTCGATGTTGTAGAACTTCGCCATCTTTTCCGCGTCGGCTGCTGCTCGAAACAACTCCTGAGGATCGTTCTTGATCACATCCATCCACGATTGCAGATAGGCAATATGGTTGTTGGGATCGTACTGTTCTTCCATCGACACCCCCAGCCTGTCGGCCACGATCATTGAAAAGAACTCGGCTTTTAGTTCTTCTTTAGCGTACTCAGGGGTTCCAAACTTCCCAGTCAAATCACGGTTCAATCGTGATGAGTGACCTGATGCGTGTCCCATCTCATGCAAGGCCACTGCGTAGTAGCCCGATGGATTGGGAAACTGCTCTTTGGTGGGCAGATGGATGGAGTCGTTTGCAGGACTGTAAAAGGCTCTGTTGCCACCATTGTGGCTGATGGGAACACCACACTCCTGCATCAATTTTTCGCATTGCTCATGACGCCATTCAACGGGCTTTGGCTCGCGTTCTACACGTTGTTCTAAGCCTTCGCACTGTTGTGTGTTGTACAACTGAAAGATCATTGCTCGTTTAACTGGCTCGCCATATTTGTCCAACACAGGATTATTCTCTTCATCCTTTACATCGAACATGTACCGCACGCGTGTGCATTTCTCACCTTTGCGAACGTGGCCCCCAAGTTTCTTGGCTTGCTCAAACGTCACCCATCCTGATGATGTGTATCCGTTGGTAATCTGCGTTGCGAGCAAGTGCATGATGTTCACACCTGTGTAAGAACGTCCGGTGCCGTAGTTGAAGGGCAAGCCACCTAAGGGGTCGTTCTCCCAGTCTTTGCGCCACGGAATTTTGCCCTTACTCATCTGTTCCAAGATGCGTTCAACGGTCAGGGCGTTAATCTCATTCTTCTTTTCTTCGCTCATAGCGCCCTCACATTTCAACGTGTCGTTGTTTGGAGCGCGCTGGACGCTTCACAGGAGCCGTTTGCTTCTTCTCTGAGGCAACACGTGCTGTCTCTTCTGTGCCGGGCACTACTGTGGGTTTCAGGGCTTCTCTGTCTGGGATAGGTTCGCGCTCAATGGTTGGAAAATTCATGTAGCGAAGCACCTTGTTGGCGTCGGCTATCGTCTCTTCCAACTTCTCTGCGCTTGGTCGAACTTCGGAAAGGGTTTGACCGAACTTGATTTCTTGATGTGTTGGCCGGTAGCCAATCCTTAGTTCCGTTGCCAAGTGAGCCGCAATAATTTCTTCGCGCAAGATGTTCAGATGCGTGATTTCCCGCATCGTGCGTTCGTCTGAACCTTCAATGCTGTTGGGGCTCGGATTGTTCGGAACGTTTGCCCTGTGAATGTTTGATGCAGACTGAGCAATCAAACGAAACATGTCTTCGTAGTAATCACCACGATGGACGTTGCTGTTCTTGTATGCACCCTTTGGAGCAATGTTGATCACGTCATTGATCCGGTCGTACCACGGTGCAGACATGTCATCGTATGAGATGTTTTGTTCGTTCTTATCCAAGTAATCTTGAATGATCTTGTCCAATTTCTCGCATTGTTCTTTGTACTCAACAGGCGGAATGGTTGGGAACTTCAATCCTGAAATTTGCGAGCCGTTGAACATCGGAACGATGATGGTCTTTCCATCTTCATAGGTTCTTTCAACGCGTGCTTTCGAAGTCTCACCTTTGCGGATGTAATAGCCCTTGCGTCGTGCTTGCTCTGCATTCAACCAAACAGGGTGGTCCATCTTGTGTTCTGCCGCAGTGACAATGAACTGGAATGCTTTCCAGTCGCGGTACATGTTCCCTGTTGATCCAATGGGCCATCCACCAATCCCAAAGAACGTCGTTTCACCGGGCAAGATGTGGTTGTCAAGGAATGATCTACCGTCGCGCATTTGGTTGTAGAACGTATCGGCTGTGTCTTGTTTAATCTCCTGAGTTTTGTCCATGTTATTTCTCCAATGTGATCGTTACGCCTTTCTCCAAGGCTGCGTGTATAGCGTTCAAAGCCTCATCAATCGAAAGCAAAGGAACATCATCAGAGAAATCGTGATGCAGCCCTATTGATATAGAGCCCTCTGTGTTGCGGTACACACGGAAACGCTCACCTGCTTTCAAAATGTCGTGCAAGTCTTGTTCGCTTAATTCTTCGTCTTCCATAGTCTTCCTTTTTTGTAGTGGTCAATTCAGTTAAAAGGAAGATTTGAAAACGTCAAGGGCTTGGATGGTACGGAGTAGATAGAGGCTTTAATGCTCAAAAGCGGCTTTTGGAGATTTAAGCGCCAATGCTCCGCACAATGGAACATGGCAAGCACTGGATTGCAGGCAATAAAAAAGCCCACTCAATGGCGGGCTTTCTATTGGGTGATCATCAGGCTTACATCCTGCGTTTGCTGGTGTGTTGTACGCTTGTTTCTATGCATCCTGCGCAATACAAATTCTCAACCAACCTCACCCGCTCGGCTCCCTCAATGGGTGCTTGCAAACACAGAAGCAAATCTTCCTTGCTTCGTATTGGGTACATCTGATCATTGCCCCCTGTGTATTGATGAAGGTAGATATCTATTCCTTTCCTGTAATCCTCGGGGCGTCTGTCCCTCACTTCAAATCCATTGAAAAGCCGTATGTTTGCACCCAAATGGTACTCACCAAAGACACACAAACACCGTTCCACGCAATCGGCATCATGCAATGACCAATCATAGCCTTTGCCACTTGCCGCTTGCATCAATGCCCCGCTTTCATCAAACACCTTGTCTTGAACATAAGTGTTCACTGCATAGTCTCCGTAGCAGTCAACGAATCTATCGAAATCAGATATCGACTCAACAGTTTGCAGATTGACTTTTTGAACACCGTCTTCACTGTATTCAACATAGACCATTGCCTGTGCCCCGATCAGTTCCGCATTTTGCCAATCCGAATAGATTGGCTTCACACAGAAAACTTGCAGGTCTGTCACCTCATTGCGCGGTTCAAACATCATTTGTAACATTGCGTTCATTTCTATCTCCTTCTGTTAGTCACATACGACGTTTTTGTGTTGGTGCTTGCTCTTTCGCTTGATCCAGCCCAATAGCCTCTTTGTACATATGTCTTTGAATTTCAACTGCTGGATTGTTGAGAACATTGAGCAGTTGCTTGTGAGTGAAAATCTCAACTCTCTGATTGCTCTCTCTGTTCACAGCAATCAATCCCAATTTACCATCAACACCCAACTTCTCTGCACCGTTAAGCGTTAAACAATGTTGGTCGTCAATCTGGTATTGCTTACTTGCATTCGCTGCAAGGGATTTCAGCGCAAGATGCATATCTCTTTCTGACCATTCGTATTTCGCGCCAGACATAACACGATCAGCGATATCCGTACCCCTATAAATGAAAATGCTTACCTCTTCTTCAATGGTTTCGTTAACATACGAATTGGAACTGATGTTGCGATGGTATTCTCCCTCTTCAAACTGATAAAAATACTCACCGCTTGCAGCATTAACGTACACATCCACCACGAACCCATAAACCTCTCCATCATCGTCCAATAATGGCTTTGCATTGAACGCTTGGATTTCTTTCACTTCGTCAAACATGATCTTCTCCTTCAGTTAGTTAACGTTTACGCCCAAACTTTCCAGTTTGCCAAAAACTCATTGGCGTCTGTGCTTTGAACATGCTTTTTTGGAACCTCATCAACTGTGATCCGAACTGCATTGACTTGCGATCCATTGAAACGAATGGTGTCCCCTCGCGTTGTCTTGGGTTTTGCAGATGAGAACGCTGGAATGGACCAAATCTTGCGCCAAAATTGATTTGCAGCCAGTGGCACACGGTCGTTGTCTGTACACCACTTCTCATAGTTCGCATACAACGCTGTCTTTGCCGTCAAATGGCTTCCGTCTGCTTTCGCATTGCAGTCATGAGCCCACGCACTGATGCAGTCGTTGGAAAACCGCACCTGTTGTTTGGTGAAGCGTGCTTCTTCCGGCCATTGATCTTCTGGTAGGAATTTCTTCCCACGCTTCACAATGCGCTGCAAGCCCTGCAACAGCCAGTCAAGAACAAGATGGGCTTCTGAGTCCACAATCTTCTTGTCCAACTGTTCAATGCGCTCAAAACCATTCTTCACGCGTTGCCATTCCACGATGCACATACGGCGATAGACACCGTTGGTTGGATCGGTCACAAAAGGTGGCCTGTTCGATGAAATGAAGTGTGTGGCTTCGTTCACAAACTCAATTTGATCTTTGTAGAGCATCTTGGCCTTGATCAAATCGCCACCAGTGAATGCCTTCCACTCTTCTTCTTTCCAGCGCCCATCTTGAACCTCTGTCGTAATGACCAAAGATGCATTGATGCAACTGGCAAGGTGGGTGGGATCGTGAAGCAAATGCAATTTCACAGAAGCAACGTTCTGATGGAACCTGCGCATGATGTTCATCATCGTGCCCTTCCCGTCGCCACCTTCGGAAAACCACCAAAATGCCAATTGGTGAGGACCGGGCAACAACGACAACGCGCATTGCTCTTGGATGAACTCACGTACATTTTTCTTAGGCAACGATGTTTCCAAGAACCGTCCAAACATTGAGTCGGATGGAACATCTTGTGGAATATATTGGCTGTTGTAGTGAGCCGATACGGTTGCATTGACACAGAATGTCAGTCCCAACTTCTTATCAGCGGGTTTGAACGTAATACTTCCTGTGTCATCCATGTGGACATACCCATTCTTAACTGCAAGAACAGTACTGTTCGATTTGGCGGGCAACCTTGATTTTGCTGCTAGTGTGTTGACTGCATAAGACCACGCATCCTTACCAGCATATGAATACGCTTTGTCAGGCATGTAAGTATTGAGGAACGTTGTGGGCAGAACCTTGTGTTCTTCGTCATTGGCGTTCTGCCAATGCGTATTGACCCACTTATATGCAATACCACCCTTGTATGCCCAATCCCCCACATGGCCTTTGAGCATGTAGTTGGCGAAGTTCCATGATGGTGTTGCTGATCCAACGACTTTGTATTTCTTGCCTGTTGGCTTATTGAAGGTGCTGGTTGTCTTGCTCGACTTGCTGGGTGCTGTTGCGCTTACAGTTTGGGCAGGTGCCGTTCCTCCTGTGTTGTTGTTTGCAATCGCTGTAGACATAGAAATCTCCTTGGTTGTTGTTTTGGTATTCGACACTGAAATGCAGATATCGACATTTTTTTGTCCTCAGAGAATTTGGCCTTGACAATCTCGTTTAATTTCGTAGATTGAGTTTGGGGCCGTCATCCCCGCTCTGATGTTAATGTTGAGGTTTAAGAACTCCCCACTCCGGTGGGGTTTTCTTTTATGCGCGCTTCTCTAACTGCCACTGTTGCTCTACGGCCACCTGCGTTAATTGGCGGATGTACTCTGCCAAGTTCATTTCACTGGCCCTTGCCAATTCCTCCAATGCAGCCAACGTTTCTTGATCGAACCGGAAATGACGTGAAATCTTGGGGGGTTTCGCACGGCGGCGGTATTCCTTCCGTTGTTTTACTTTCTTGCTGCGTGTTTTGAAGTCGATGATATTACTCATTTGCATCCTCCTTATTGGTTAAGTTCTTTTAGTTCTAACAAACAAATTAGATATGTCAATAATTCGTCGCCTGAATTATTACTTTGTGAGGGGTTGTGTGAGGGGTTTGTGAGGGGTATTTTTAGCTTACCCCTCACACTTTTTCCTATATGCACCAATGCTTTCCAAAGATTGTGAGGGGTGTGAGGGGTATTTGGGGGTTAAAAGTTATAGGGATAATTCGTCGCCTCAATTGTTAGTTGTTTTTGATCTGCGGTTTCTTTCATTCCTTATTTTCTATAAAAAGTTTTGGACCATAAACCCCTCACACCCCTCACACTTTCTCAAATCCACTGTGCTGTAAGGGTTTCCGTGAGTAGGGTTCGTTTCTATACCCCTCACAATACCCCTCACAGCAGGGGACTTTTTCAATAATTCAGGCGACGAATTATTGTAAATGCCTGTTTTGACGCCATCCATTTAACCGCTCAAATACAGTGAAAAGACTGTGTTGCTCAATAAGTTGTGCGACGATTTCTTGTTTTTCGCGTTTTCTCCCTTGTTTTGCAGGGTTTAATCTACATTTGAAAAGCGAAATTGAACAGCAAAACGACGTGGATTCAAATGGTTTTCAATAAATTGATTTGAATACAGGTGAACCCGTTTGAGCCGAAATGAGCCAAAGTTTGTGAATTGAATGTAAATGCTCGTCTTTAATTCGATGCATAGGAACGGAGTTGATAGGGCTTGATGTCTCAAAAGCCGCTTTTGATCTTTGAGGCTTCAATGCTCCGCACCCTGACATCAGCCACAAAAAAGCCCCGCTTTCGCAGGGCTGTGTTTGGGATCGCATTGGGATCAGTCTCCAATGTTCTGGATCAAGGTTTTGCCTAGAACGGGTTTGCGGTCCACGCTCTCATCACCATAGGCAACGCTGTAAGTTCCATCGCCGTTGTCTGTCCTGCACAACCCTTCGCACTTCATATGAGTGATGGTGTAGTTGCCATCAGGTCGAACATTGGCGAAATGATAACGGCCAGTCTTTCCGGTGAAGGCTTTTAAGGTGCGGTTCGTTTCATGGTGATGCAACACCACCAACTCACCTGCTACCCCTACCCCACCGGATGAAACACGGCCAACAAAGTCTGTTGCCAAAATATTTGCTGCGAAGGCTGGAACGGTCAAACATAAAGCCAATGATCCAGCGATAAACAATTTCTTCATACACTCTCCTTTTTCTTGCAGACGAATTGCTGCTCTATTAGCAAAACAGAAAAGGGAGTTATGTCAACTCACTCAACAATCGCACATTAAAAAAGGGACCATCGGCCCCTTGTGTTATTGGAGTGATTTTTCCAATCGTTCTCTTTGCTCCAACGCATCAATGCGGTAAATCAACTTGGCTTCGTGCGAAGCAAGAATGTCAACCGCGATTGTCACCCACTTGCGTTGCTCAGAGACATTGACCCAATGCAACTCCAACGCTTCAAGCAAAGACAACTCAACAACCATTTGGTTGGCATAGGCTGCACGCTTGGCTTCAGCGGAAAGGAAATAAACGCTATTGGCAATCCCATTGTCCGTATCCACCCATTCCAGTGGCAAATGCAAATCAAGCAATGAACGGAACTGGGGAACGCCAGACTCAAGCAACTTCTTCAAGCGTTGGATTTCTTCATCCTGCTCCCGAATTTTCAACCGCAATTGCAATTCGGTAATTACGTTGACCTGCATCTTGGATGCAATCATCAACGGATTGGCATTGACCCATTCGTCCAATGCTTCAATCGTCCAAAACGGATGAGTGTTGGGATGACGAACAGCAATGGGGCCAGTGCCATCGGCTTGCTTTCGGGTAAAAGTGGAACGCGACATCTTTAAGTACCATGCCGCCACCTCACGTCCTACGCCAGCAATGTGCTTTGAGCGTGCCTTTTCAATGAGGGCTTTGTATTCTTCTTCCTTGATTGCATCCATTTCAAATCTCACTTGTTCGGCTGGGTGCGCAATCCAAATCACCCAATTGGCTCAACAAACGTTCGCGCAACTTCATTGCCCTGTCGGCATAGATGATGTTGGTCAATTCCTTATGCGCCAATTGGATTTCCAAATCCAATTGATCGGCATCATCTCCATCACCCAATGATGCCCATACGTCGCGCCAGAAACGGCCCGCACGAATGAATTGGATGTATGGCCCCACTGAACTCCGGCGGCGTCCTGTGCGCGCCTGTGGGGCTGCTGGAACCTGTGCCGGGGGAATTGCAGTGGGTTCCCCTTCAAGGATTTTGGCAAGGTCAGTGAGGGGCATTTGCCAGCGTCCATCAATCTTCTTGGCCCCCGGATATCCACCCTTCTTCATCTTCTCGCGGATATGTTCCACGGCTCCCCGAGTGGTGGGACGGCCCAACACCACGGCCACTTCTTCAGCCGTCAATGCAATACGCATCGGCCACATCTTTTGGAGCAAATCGAGGGTGCTGGTCATTGCCAAACAATAGCCAATTCAGGGCGCTTTAGCACCCTCAAAAAACCGGGGCTTCGGATTTTCTGGTGTACAGACCCTGATTTAGCCCCTTGTTGGCCAATGGTCGATTTCGGCCAGTAAGGTGGACAGGTCGGTTCCGAGCGTCACTTCCTTCACGACGTTCCTGACATCGTATTGCAGTTCCTCGGGCGTCATCCGACCAAGGCTGAAATACATCCGGGCACCTTTTGGGAAAGCTGTCATTCAACGCCTGAATTAAGCCGCGCCGCGAAGCGGCGTCGGCTTGAATGAATTGTTAGATGCCAACCCGGTCAATGTGCGCTGACCTTGGATAGCAGGTTTAGAACGGCGACGCCACTGACGATAAGTCCCATGCCAATGAACGCCCAGAAGTCTAGTTTTTGGCCATGGAAAATCCAAGCAATAGCTGCCACAAGCACGATGCCAAGCCCAGCCCATACAGCGTAACCAATACCGACCGGAATGGACTTGAGCGCGAGAGACAAGAAATAGAACGCAAGCCCGTAGCCAGCCACAACTACAACGGAAGGAACTAACCTAGTGAATCCATGGCTAGACTTCAGTGCGGAAGTTGCGATGACCTCGCCAAAGATTGCAACAGCCAGAAATATCCAGTTCTTCACGCGCAATCTCCTCTACGGTATGAAGGAGAAATTGTAGTGGCTATGAGTTGCCAAAAACAGTCTTGCGGCTATCGATTTTCTGTGAGCATACGCAACGCCAAATCTGGCATCTAACTTTGTTTTAGGGCGACAGTTCTGCCGCATAACATTGGGATGCCGGATAACATGTTCTGCAACCTTCTGTTTAGAAGAAGAAATATCGCGCAATGCAAGATAACAACGCCGGTAAAGCAGCAGCCGGCATGGTGTGTGGTCTGATCGATTCCGGACACAGGCGTTTAGCATACCCTCCCGCCGCAATGACCGCTATCCGGATCGATTGATGACCGGCCGGTTGTGGCCGGTTGCAGACGCTCAGTATCGCCGGATATTGCATGCCAATGCAATTCTGCAACGCATCAAGGCCGTCGAAGTCTGTGGAATCAAAACGCGACAGGCCAACTCAAAAGATCGGCGTCGTACACCAGAAAATCCGAAGGGTGATCTGTCGGGACGGCTGTTTCCATGTTCTCCGTCCACCGGAAAATCCGAAGCCCCAAAAAACCGCCCACGTTGGCACTTATTTCACCAATAAGGGACAGTTCTTTGACTGGTCCGCAAGGAGGTCTGTGGCAACTGGCTGTGGCAACTTGCACCTGTTTCAGCCTGTTTTGACCTGTTTTTACCTGTCTTTGTCAGGTGTCCCCGTCTTATTAGAACAGAACATATCCTTTAATATCAATCACATATGGCATTGCAGGGATATGCAAAACAAAGACTTTAAAATTAGGAGGGGACCGCTCTATCCAGCTGAGCTACGGAGTCAAAAGACGGAGGCCAAGATTACAGGCAAGCGCCGCTGCCAGCCAGCATTTCCCGTCGAGTGGAAAGCCGCCATCCATCCAGCACCTCCCGACGAGCCGCAATAACTACATGGCTTCGCAGTCATTGCTCAGCGTCGCAAGTAAATCTGCCCCCAGCGCCCGTCACGCAGCCGCCGCGTAGCGATCTCACCCACCGCCGCCAGCGTCAGGGAGGAAATTAGCGGAAATCAACGCCAATTTTCAGACAAACCCTAATCCAAGCACCCCACCTGCTTCCCTACAATTTCTGCGGTCGTCTGCGAGCTGTAACAACCGTACGCTAGCAAAAGGCCCAAGTTACCGCACAGGCCATTGACCCGGCGGGACAGCACAACCACAACTGCAGCAACTTTCCATTGGAAGGACGAAGACAGCAACAATGAAGAAGCATCTTTTTGCACTCAGCCTCGTAGCATTTTCCATTCCGGTGATCGCCCAGGACCAGCAGGCCATTGATCCGCCTGCCGCTACCGAGCAGCAGCCAGACGAGCAGCCGCAAGCCGCCAATGAAGTCGCGCAGGATCAGCCGACAATCACCCAGGAAGAACAGGTAGCTTCTACTGGCAGCTACGGCCAGGAAGAAGTGGCCGTGCAAGGTGAAGAAGTCAGCACCGAGTTGGCTGGCACCGAGGAAGCCGGTAACGCTGCCCGTGGCAGCCTGAGCCGTGGCGTGAAGATTGGTGCAGGCATTGCAGCCGGGGCACTGGTCTATGCCCTGGTCTCCAACAATGACGACGGCAATGGCGGCGGCGCAAAGACCCCAGGCCCGACCGGCACCAAGTAATTTCAACAACGGCATCTGCCAACACCTCTTGCCGGCAACAGCGCTGGCAAGAGGTGCATATAGCCCGCCCGGGCCAGGAATACGAAATGAACTGCAAGCGTCTTGTGGCCCCCTTGGCGCTCGCGTTGTTACTCTCTGGCTGCGCATTGGCACCCGGCCAGCACCTGCGCAGCAACGCGTTCGCGCACGCCGCCCAGTCAGTAGGCGACGGCCAGATCGAGCTGCTGCCGATCACCCCCAAGCTGATCGCAATGGAACGTGCCACGCGCAATGCTGGCGCACTGCCGGCAGCGCTGGTCGGCTACCAACCAGGTCCTTATCGGATCGGCGCCGGCGACATGCTCTACATCACGGTATGGGACCACCCCGAACTCACCGTGCCGGCAGGCCCACAGCAGCAACTCAATGCGGCCGGCCGCCTGGTGCAGTCCGATGGCGCACTGTTCTACCCCTATATCGGCAAAGTGAGCGCAGCTGGCAAGACGCCAAGCGAACTGCGCGAGGAACTCACCACCAAGCTGGCGCGCTATATCGAAGCACCGCAGGTTGATGTGTCCATGCTGAGCTATGCCAGTCAACGCGTCTGGGTTACCGGCGCCGCCCGCCAGGCGGCAACCATTCCGCTCACCGTCGCGCCGTTGACCTTGAGTGATGCTATCAGCCAATCCGGCCTGGACCCCGTCCAAGCAGATCTTTCCAGCGTGCGCCTCAGCCGCGATGGGGTCAGCTACACGATCGATCTGGAGCTCATGGGTCGCACTGGAGGCAACACCAATATCTTCTTGAAGGCCGACGATCAGATCCACGTTCCGTATCTGGATCGCAAGGAAGTCTTCGTTGTCGGCGAGGTCAATCAACCCGGTGCAATGAGCTTCAGAACCGGGCAGATTTCGCTGAGCCAGGCACTTGGGCGTGCGCGCGGCTTGATCCAGACCACCTCCAACGGCAACGCCATTTATGTGATCCGCGGTTCCAGCGACCTGCAGAACATGCCGTCACAGGTCTTCCACCTTCAAGCTAAATCACCGGCCGCATTCGCGATCGCCAGCCAATTCGAGCTGTACCCCGGCGACGTGGTGTTTGTCGGAGCCGCCGGCGTTACCCGCTGGAGCCGCTTCGTGAACCAGCTGCTGCCTTTCACCGCCATCATCAGCAATGCAGCCAGCGCACGCAACGACCTGGACAGCAACTGAGACCCATCATGAAGCGCAAGGATGCCGCTGTTGCCGGACCGCGAATGCTCGGCCTGCTTACAACCATCGCAACACCAGTTCTCGGCCTGCTGCTGGCAGGTTGCGGCGCAGTAGCCCAAGCCAGCCTGAAAAGTGTAGGCATCATCATTCGCGGCAAGCCCGATATCGCCGTGGATGCAGATAGCGTTGCCGCCAGCCGCTTTGCGCAGATCAAAGTTACCGGCAGCGAAGGCGGCGCAATTCTGGTATTGGGCAACATCGATGGCGAACGCCAGGCCTGGTACAGCCGCGATGAGAACATCGTCTTCCTGCAGCAAGGCCTGATCGTCGCCACCCATGGCGGCGCGCCCGAGTTGCGTGGCATGTCGGTCTTGGGCAGCAACCCCTTCACCGATCTACGCAATGTCCTGCCGGGAACCATTGTGCAGCGCCGCTACGACGTGATGCCGGGCTATCGCTATGGGATGACAGCCACCGGCACGTTGCAGCCACTTGGCCACGAGTCGCTGAGCATTCTCGGCAGAACCCGAAGCCTGCTACACGTGCAGGAATCGCTACGGGGCAAGAACTGGGTGGCAACCAATCACTACTGGGTGGATCCCGGCAGCGGCTTCATCTGGAAGAGTGTGCAGGCCATCGCACCCGATGCCTCATTGGAAATCATTCAACTCAAGCCGTTCGCCGGTGACCTTGGTAAGCGATGATGCGTGCATTCGTACTCATATCACTGCTGTTGCTGGCAGCAACCGCGCGTGCCGTGCCGGCAGAGGCATCTGGCAGTGTGCACAATCCCGGCCGCCATCAGCTGCCGCCCGGCAGCCGCTTGAGTCACCTCGCCCTGAGCGCAGCTCCGACCGCGGACGCTTACCTCCTGGGTGCAGCACTCCTGCGTGAGCAGCAGCGTCTCGAGCAGACCCGATTGAAAGCAGGCTTACTGTTCGACCTTGAACAGCTGGCTGCACATACTGAAAGCAAGCCAGCTATTGCAGCCAATGTTCAACAGATGTCGCGCTGGATCGCCAGCCTGCCCGTTACCGGCCGCGTAGCCAATCTTTTGAATCCTCGCGCGCTTGAGGCAACACGCCCATCCGATTTACCCGCCCAAGCGGGCGATCACCTGTTCTATCCCGCGCGCCCCGATACGATCACGGTCACCGGCGCAGTGCGGAAGGACTGCACGCTTGCGCACATCGCGCAGCAGCCTCCGGCCGCCTACCTGCCGCACTGCCCAATGGCGTCTGCTGCCAGCGCTGATTACATTCATATCATCCAGCCCGACGGGCATGTCGAAAAAATCGGTATCGCATCATGGAACCGTGGGCCGTCCTCCAGCCTGGCCCCTGGCGCGATCATCTTCGTCCCTCTGGCCAACACGGTAGTGCGCAAGACCGCGCCTGATTTCAACGAGGATACCGCACGCTTCCTTTCCACCCAGCTACTGCCTGCACCCGGAAAAATCCCGTGAACCACCTCCTCCGCCAATCGCTGATGCCCATCAGCGTCAGCGTCCTGTGCCTGTGCATCAGCGCTGAACTCCACGCGCAGCAAGCGCCGGCAGCGGGCGCCAGTGATTGGGGCGGCGTGGGCCTGATGCAGACACCAACCGCCCGTATGACCGCGGAAGGCGAAGTAAGCATCACCGCAAGCCACACTTCCCCCTACAGCCGCTACACGGTCAGCCTGCAGCCCATGCCGTGGCTGGAGGGATCCTTCCGCTACATCTCCATTGCCAATCGCCGCTATGGGCATGCCTCACTGAGTGGCAAGCAGAACTACAAAGATAAATCCATCGATCTGAAAGTGCGCCTGCTGCAGGAGGGTCGGTGGCGACCCGAGGTAGCCCTCGGCGCGCGGGACATCGGTGGAACCGGCCTGTTCTCCAGCGAGTACCTGGTTGCCAACAAGCGGTTTGGCCCGTTTGATGCCAGCTTGGGTTTTGCCACCGGCTACATCGGCAACCGCGGCGACTTCAGCAACCCACTGAAGCTGATCGATGACCGCTTCCAGACTCGGCCGAATCACTCCAACGAAGCAGGCGAGCTGAATACCTCCGGCATGTTCCGTGGCCCGGTCGGTGTGTTTGCAGGTATTGCTTACCAGACCCCATGGGAACCACTGCAGCTAAAGCTTGAGTACGAGGGCAACGACTACCGCAATGAGCCGCAACGCAACCATCAGCGCCAACGGCTGCCACTGAACGTCGGCGCGGCGTATGCACTGAATGAAAACCTGCAGTTTCAGCTGGCCTGGGAACGCGGCAACAAGCCAGCGTTCGGGCTCACCCTGCACGGAAATCTGGCCACCGCACATCCCGCATCGAAATCACTCGACCCTGCACCGATCATCGGCAAGCCAAGAAAAACCGCATCCAGCGATCAAGACAGCACGCACGCAGCCCCAGCGCCAACAGACTGGGCAGCATTGTCCAGACAACTTGAAGAAAACGCAGGCCTGCGCGTCAGCAGCATCACGCGCCGTGGACCCGAGCTCATCGTCAGCGGTGAACAGCGACGCTATCTGGAACCCGCCATCGCTTTCGGCCGAGCCAGCCGCATCCTCAACCAGGGCGTACCTGAGGACATCCGCTGGCTCAGCGTGCAGAACAGCCGACTGGGCATGCCCCTGATCGAGACCAGCATAGAGCGTGCCAGATTCCAGCAGTTTAGCGACCATCGTGTGACTGCGAGCGCACTCGACATCGACATGACCGCGCCCACGCGCGCCTATCGACATACCTTGTACGAGGCACCGTTGCGACGCTTCGAAGGCACGTTCAATCTCGACTACCAGCAATCCCTGGGCGGCCCGGATAACTTCATCCTGTTTCAGGTAGCCGGCAGCTACAGTGCCGAGCTCCGCCTCACCCACAACCTCTGGTTGAGTGGCGCACTGAACTACAACCTATACAACAATTATGACAAGTTCCGCTACGATGCCCCGAGCGAACTACCGCGGGTACGTACTGATGTGCGGCAGTATCTGACCTCGGCCGATGCGACCCTGCCCACTCTGCAACTCACCGCAACCGCCCAGATCGCACCCAACCTGTATGCCATGGGCTATGCCGGTCTGTTCGAGTCCATGTATGGCGGCATCGGTGGCGAGCTGCTGTATCGGCCATTGCTGAGCCGGTGGGCATTGGGTGCCGATTTCAACGCGGTCAAACAACGCGATTTCGACCAGCGTCTGCGCTTCCGCGACTACAGCGTCACTACAGGTCATGCCAGCCTGTACTACGTATGGGGCGACACGCGCAAGGTAGTGGCGACGCTGAGCGCCGGGCGTTACCTTGCCAAGGATTGGGGTGCCACCCTGGCCTTGAACCGCATATTCGACAACGGCGCCAGCATGGGCGCGTATGCGACCAAGACCGATGTTTCCTCGCACGCGTTTGGCGAAGGTAGCTTCGACAAGGGCATCTACGTATCAGTGCCATTCGACCTGATGCTGCCGCGCTCCACCCGGACCCGCGCCAACCTCAGTTGGAGCCCGTTGAGTCGCGATGGCGGCGCGCGTTTGAACCGCAGCTACATGCTCTACCAGATGACCGCCGAACGCGGCATGGACGCCTTCTTCAAGAACCCGGACGCATTGCGCGACTGAAAACATGCGCCGGTTGCATCCAGCACCCGGCTTGTTCGCATCCGGGGCGCTACGGCGCCCCGGAAACATGATTCATTCAACTTTTGTCCGGCGCGTAGTCGTAGTAACCGTAGCTGTAGTAACCGGTCCTACGCTTCTCCACTGCGTTGAAGATGGCACCCTTTACCTGCACGCCATTCTGCTCAAAGCACTTCATCGCCAACAGAATTTCCTTTGGATGATTGACCCCAAAGCGGGTGACCATCAGCGTCGAACCAGCGTGCTTAGCAACGATCACCGCATCAGTCACTGCAAGAATCGGCGGCGTATCGATGATCACCAGATCGTAGTCCCGGCGTAGTTCCTCCAGCACCTGCGCGAAACGAGGATGCATCAGCAACTCTGAAGGACTCGGCGGCACCTCGCCACGGGCGATGTAGTGCATGTTCTCGAGCCCGGGCATGGCATTGACCGCCTCGCTTGCGCTGACCCTCCCTGCCAAAAGACCCGACAGGCCGTGGCCGTGACCGACGTCCAGCACTTTGTGCAACGTGCCGCGACGCATATCCGCATCGATGACCAACACTCGCTGCCCGGCTTGCGCGATCACCGCCGCAAGGTTTGCTGCGACAAAGGTCTTGCCGATGCCGGGCCGCGGACCCGACACGAGCAGGACATTATTCTTTGCCTCCATCATCGCGAAATGCAGACTCGTGCGCAGACTGCGCAGTGCCTCCACCGCAAGATCCGCCGGTGCCGTCATTGCCAGAAGGTGCGAACCAGTGCTCACGCCAACCGACTTGCGCTTTCCACGACGGAGCTTGCTCGATTGCAACAGGCTGGCCGAATTACTCAGCGGAATAGCCGCGTATACCGGCAATCCCAGCTCTTCGATAGCGGCAGGATCTTCGATCCCTGGGTTCAGCATGCGCAGCCCGAATACCCAGGCGGTAGACAGCAAACCGCCCAGCAAGGTCATCGCAAGAACCACGACTGCTTTCTTCGGCTTCACCGGGTCGTTCATGTCCGCAACCGCCGCATCAACGATCCGAACGTTTCCCACCGAGCCTGCGCGCGCCACATCAAGCTGCTGGGCTTGATTCAATAACGCGGTGTACAACTCGTTGCTGACGGTCAGATCGCGGGTGAAGCGCAGCAGTTCCTGCTGCGTATCCGGCAACGCGCTGACCTCATTGCGAAAGCTGTCCTTGCGCGCCTGCAGGCCGCCGATCTGTTTCAACAGTGCTCGATAGGCCGGGTGCTCGCGGGTAAACGTACGATCCAGCTCAGCCTGCTTCAAGCGCAACTGCTGAATGCTGGATTCGACCGCCACCTCCTGCTCCAGCAGGCCCTTGGTCTGCATGGTGATGTCTACCGCATTTGAGCGGGACTGGTAGGCTGCCATCGCTTCCTGCGCGGCTTCGACCTGCCTGCGCACCGTTGGCAGCTGGTCTTTCACAAACTGCAGCTGAGACGCTGCTTCTGCTGAACTACGTTCAACATTGTGGCGGACATAGATCTCAGCCACGCTCTGCAGCAACGCCTCGGCAGCCAGCGCGTCATTCCCTTCATAAGCGAGCTTCAGGATGCCGGAATCCTTACCCTGCTCGGCGACCTTGATGTCTTTCTGCAGATCAACCACCACATCCAGCCGGCGTTGTTTTTCAAGGTAAAAACGCATGCCAGGGTTCGCGCGCAGCTCTGCCACTTCCAGCTTGATTCCGGACGCTTCCGCAGGCATACCAACTACACCTTGCAGCACTTCGTTGCCGTCTGCTCCAAGCAGTTCGAAGCTGCCTTGGCTGGGGCCGGCAACCAGGCTCAGGGTTTGATTGAGCAGGCCAACTGGCACATCGAGACGGTGGATGGTCAGTGTCTCACCACCCCAGCCATAGCTGGAGAGGCCCATAACCGGACTGGCCAGCTCATCCGGCCAGCGACCCTGGAAGAGTCTGGCAACGTATCCGCCAAACAGCGGAAACCTTCGCGGCACCACCGAGACATCCAGCTGCAAGCGATCGACCGCAGTACCCACAACCGTGCGCGAAGTCAGCAGTGCCACCTCGGTAGTCGCAGCAGTGCTGCCACCGCCCGTCAACGAAGTCAGATCCGACAAACCCGGTATGGCGGGCACCTTCGATTCGACCTGAATCATTGCCTGCGCCTGATACACCGGCGCAGCAAGCATCACATAGGCCACGCTGACTATGGCGAAAAGCGCCGTGATCCCGACGATCAACCACTTGCGGTCGTAGACAACACCGAGCATCTCGCGCAGATCGATCTCATCATCCTGCCGTGCCGCTCGTACCCGATTTTCCTTTTCCATGACTTCCGTTCTGATAGTGACGCTGCCGCTGCAAAGCGGCTAGGTGATGTAATTGGCCCAACGCGCAACGCATTGCTCCATCAGCCCATAGACATGCTCAAAGGCGATGCGCTGCTGCCGATACGGATCGGGCACTTCGATGTCGTCCCAGCGCCCCAGCAGGAACGTCTTTCCGCTGACCTGAGGTACCTCGCGCGCAATCTGCGCAAGGTGGGTGCGCTCCATGACCAGGATCAGATCAGCCGCACCCAGCATTGACGGCGTCGCCTGCCTGGCCTGATGCGCGCAGGGATCGTGACCATGCTCACGCAGCAAGGCTGCAGCAGTTTGGTCAATTGGATAGCCGGCCAATGCATGCAAACCCGCCGAAGCCACTTCGACGCCTTCCCGCCCATGCAGGCGATGGCGAAGCAAAATCTCGGCGGTGGGGCTGCGACAGATGTTGCCGACGCAGACAACTAACAGCTTCTTGAACACGTACGGACCTCAGGCCTTCAATGACGGGATGCAGCGCTGCTGCATACATCGCATCGATGCACGACGCAGGCCAAAGCGCCTTCACCCGAATTACTTCAGGCGTGACGCCCAACGACGACTGCAGATCACCACTGAAACCACGCCAGCGCGACCACAGCGCACTCGCTTTGCATCGCTGCAGGATCTGCCGCCATGCAAGTGTACCGACTGAAACAAACTGATACCATACGAGAGCAGATGAAACTTTAAGTTTGCGATCGATCGGAAATCCCCGCACACCAAGCCTGTCGCCAGTGGTAGCGCCGTTTTAAGCGAGTGCTTCGCCCAAGGAAGAAAGAAGAAATCCCATGTGGATCGCACGCCGACACCCCCATCATGAGCAATGGAGAGCCCCTTCCGGACGGCTTGCCGCCACTTTTGGGATGATTCTCAAAATCAGCGACCCATTGCTTCTCCTCGCGACCGCACTGGCCGCTTATAAGCTGCAATTCGATGACCTGCAGTTGTCAGTGAATTACTGGCGATTGATCGCGATCACGATGTTGCTTGCCCTTCTCGTGCTCAGCATGTCTTCGCTCTACTCCAGCTGGCGCGGGCGCAGCCTGCTCGCTGAGTTGATGCAGATCCTGCTCAAATGGGCAGTTATCTTTGGCTGCCTGCTCGCCTATGTTGGCGCGATCAAAGTCGGCGACGCCCAGACAACCGCTTGGGTAAAGAGTTGGCTCCTCCTGAGCTTGGCGTCGGTGTTTCTCCTGCGCCTTCTGATCCGAGCAACCGCCGCATGGGCGCGCGCGCGCGGCAATGATTTGCGTACCGCGGTAATCGTCGGTGCCACGCCCGACACACAGAAAATCATTACCACGTTGCGCGATAACAGTTGGGCCGGCGTAAGCATCAATGGCTGGTTCTCCACGCGTTCCGATCGTTGTGTGATCGATAGCTCAACGGCGCTACTGGGCACGCTGAACGACCTGGGCCGGTACGTTGAGAGCAATGCCATCGATCAAGTATGGATTGCGCTGCCGATGCGCGACGAAGCGCAGATCACCTTGGCGTTGAATCAACTGCAGCACTCGACTGTCGACATCAAGTTCGTTCCCGACATGTTCGGCTTCCACCTGCTCAACCATTCCATCGAGCAACTCGCGGGCCTGCCGGTGATCAACCTGCAGCAGACGCCATTGCAAGGTAACGCTCGCGTACTAAAGGCGCTGGAAGACCGACTTTTGGCCACCTTCATCCTGCTGATGATTTCCCCCCTGATGGTGGGAATCGCCATCGCTGTGAAGTTGAGCTCGCCCGGCCCGGTGTTCTACCGTCAGGAGCGCATGAGCTGGAACAACAGTACCTTTCAGATGCTCAAGTTCCGATCGATGCCAGTGGATGCAGAGACCAGTACCGGTGCGGTATGGGCCAAGGCCGGGGAGAGCCGCGCCACCAAAGTTGGCGCGTTCCTGCGAAAGACCAGCCTGGACGAACTGCCGCAATTCTTGAACGTACTACTAGGCGACATGTCCATTGTCGGCCCTCGACCTGAGCGCCCCGTATTCGTGCACAAGTTCAAGCACGAAATCCCGTCATACATGAAGAAGCACATGGTCAAGGCCGGGATCACCGGCTGGGCCCAGGTCAACGGCTGGCGCGGCTCCACCGACCTGCACAAGCGCATCGAGTGCGATCTGTTCTATATCGAGAACTGGTCACTTTGGTTCGACATCAAGATCGTACTACTGACCTTCTTCAAGGGATTCGTAGACAAGAACGCGTACTAGCCGCAGATAGTACTCGGGCAATACTGCAGCAAGCACTAATTCATCGAAACATAATCGCTTCGAAATAGCCGTACTAAGTCGCAGTTCAATAATGACCGTGAAGCCCCTTACAGCGCCCACAATTGCCAGCCAGCAGCTCCGTTGTGCCGATGATGTCACGTCCACGGAAAGCTTATCTCGGCATAGCAAAGGCATACGCTCAATGCTCCAGATCATGCTTCTCTGGAGTGGCGCACTAGCAGGCGCGGGCTTGGCCTTTCTGACCCAGACGGCATTGGGTAGACATCTAGGGCCCAACGACTACGGAACCTTCAGCAGTGGCCTGGCACAATGCATTCTGCTATCCCAGCTCGCAGGCGTCGGCCTACAGACTTTCTGGTTGAGCGCATTCGGCAAAGAAGGTCAGCTCGCACTGAGGTGGATGCCGGGATCGCTCAGACTCCTGTCGCTGACCTCGACCGTGACCGTTCTCGCTCTAGTGCTATTGACGGCGTTAACCGCGTCCAACGAACGCAGCGCACTTGCCCTGTACTGCCTCATACCAAGCGTAGTCGGATTCGCAGCTGTCGAATTGGTGGCAGCCAAGCTGCAGCTTGAGGAGCGATTCCTGTTGCTGTCGTTGTGGCAGGCGGCACATCACGCGGCCCGACTGATCATCGTTCTTGTTGTTCTGAATCTTCATTCGGGAGACCTGCTGGTACAGGTGTCGATCATCTATTCGGTGGTTGCTTGTGCCGTTATCGTAGTTGCATACCTGCACATCCGCAGCATGGCCAAGGGAAAAATTGATCTGCAGGGCCATGCGGAACCAGGACAGATAGGCACCAGTCGCGATTCACCGAACACTTTGAAAACATTGAAGGCTGCATGGCCTTTCTGTGCCGACAGCCTCTTGTACATCACGTATTTCCAATGCAGCAACATACTGCTGTTACAGCTGGCTGACGAACGGGCCGCCGGCCTGTTCTTTGCGGCTTTCAACATACTGAATGCCGTCTATCTTCTACCAACGGTGCTCTACACGAAGTTCCTGCTCGCCAAGCTCCATCGCTGGGCGCATCACGATAAGACCCAGCTACTGCATGTCTTCAAGCTTGGCATGGCAGGCATGGGGCTTGCAGGAATGGCTGGCGCCATCGTCATTTTTTTGGCTTCGCACGACATCGTGCAGATCGCATATGGGGAGGCATTCAAGGCTGCCGAAGCAGTCTTGCTGATCCTGGCTGCATGTGTTCCTTTACGGTTTCTAAGTACAAGCATAGGTGCGGTACTCACCACTGGTCAGCAAATCATGACTCGAGTACGGATGAAAGCACTCTGCGCCTTGGTCTGCGTGGCCTGCAACCTAGTCCTGATCCCCACCCACGGCGCAACTGGTGCGGCAGTGTCCACCGTCATCACCGAGTTGTGCGTGCTGGTGCTGTTCTCGCTGCTCGTATTTGTCCGCAGGCGGGAGATATTCCAATGAACCACTCGCGCACCCCAGCCGCGCAAATCGAATGCGAAACTCCAGGAGTACAGATGTCCCCACCAGCCGTTTCGGTAGTGATGGCCGAATTCAATACAGACCCCATCTACCTCGCGCAGTCGATCCAGAGCATGCTGGATCAGACCTTGCAGGATTTCGAGTTGCTGATCGTCGATGATGGCGGATGCAATGACCTGCCGGCGATTGCTGCCAGCTTCGGCGATCCGCGCATCCGCATCCTGCGCAACGATGGCAACCGGGGGTTGGTGTATTCCCTGAACTCTGCTGTTCGCAGCGCGAGATCAGAGTACATCGCGCGAATGGACACGGATGATATCGCGGCACAGAATCGGCTGGAAAAGCTGCATGACTTCATGGTTGCGCACCCCGAATTTACCGTGATCGGGTCGCTGGCAGTTGAGTTTTCCGATAAAAATAAAGTTGGGAGACTACTGGGTAGTCCAGGCGAAAAGAGCGCATCCAACCTCATGCGTGGCGATGTTCCTGTCCATCCCTCGGTCATGTTCCGTCGCAGCGAAATAGTCGCGACTGGGTTGTACGACGACCACCATCGCGCAGAGGACCTCGCCCTTTGGTGCAAGTTGACGATCGCACAAAAACGCATCTACATCCTCGATGAAATTCTACTCAACTACCGGGTCAACCCTGCTGATTACCAAAAACGCAGGCTGCGCAACAGGATGGGGGAGATCAAGGTAAGGCTTGCCTACTACCCGCGACTGGGCGCAGGCCTTCTCGACTATCTGTATATCGCGAAGTCCGTGGTCGCCGGATCGTTGCCAGCGCCACTGATGATCTTCCTGCGCAACCGGCTGGTTCTTGGCCCGAAGACGGAGATGGTTGCGTGAGTTTCGATCCGGTACTGAACAATTACATGGACACGAAATGGCGGGTCAAGTCTGTCGTAGCGGATACGTCCATCGGCCTCCACAGGAAATATGTCCGGACCAGCGCGCTGTTGGCCGCAACTGACAACACCTGCAGGCCATCGTCCCAAGGGCTTGGATTGAAAGGCAGGCTCTACGTATTTCTCATTCGCAATCGCCTGACCCTACTACTGCTTGGATTGGAGCTGGCCCTGCACGGCGGCGGAAAGAGCTTGATCCCATGGGCGGCCGTGAACCAACTGCGACATCGTTTCAAGCCATTACGCGGAATGGACAGCATCCAGCGCAAGGGAAAAACCGCTTTCGTATTCATGGTGCCTGATCTTGGCAACCTTGGAGATCTGGCGATCGGCATCGCTCAACGCTCGTTCCTGGAACGCCAGCTTCCGGATTACGCCATTGTCGAAATACCCCATGGCCTGACCTACGAGGCAGCCCGTGAAGTTGCAAAGTGCATTGCAGCGGAAGACGTCGTTTTTCTGACCGGGGGCGGGAACTTTGGAACGATCTACCGAGAAGCCGAACTACAGCGCAGGTTCCTGATACGGAAGTTCGCGCGGACCAGAATCATCGTTTTCCCACAGTCGGTGTTCTTCGAACCTACCCGTTCTGGGGCGCTCTGCCTCGATCAATCAGTGCGGATCTACAACCGGCACCCCTTGCTCACCTTGATAGCGCGCGACAAACCCAGTTTCGATCAAATGAATAAGTCATTTCCTGCCAATCGCATCCTGCTATGGCCGGACATCGTGCTGTTGCTGCCGCCAATGCAGGCCAGCCTCTCCCGCAAGGCGAGGATCACTCTGTCGATTCGCCGGGACAACGAATCCAGCCTTGACGCGGGGCAGATATCAGCCATCGAGCAGCTGGCCGCTGCAAAAGGCATGGAAATGATCTTCCACGACACCAACATCGACAACTTGCACCACACCTTGGCCGATCGTCATCAGCCAGTGCGGGAGATCTGGAAGACCTATGCCGCCTCCAGGATGGTCATCACCGACCGCCTGCATGGTGTCATTTTCTGTGCCATCACCGGCACACCGTGCATTGCTCTGAACAACAACAACGGCAAGGTCCAGCATTTGATCGACACCTGGCTTGGCGACGCGTCATTCATCGTGCTACTCACCCAGCCCGACCCGGCACTTATCGAGCGTGCCATCGACCAGCTGCTCAGCGGTTATCCGAACGGGGCTTCTCCCTTCACGCTTGACCCACCCCTCCACGACATGCGCTCGCTCACTGAATGTACGACGAGCAGACAATGAAAGTCGTTGTTCATGTGGTTGAAGCAACAGCAACCGGTACGTTGTCGATGGTCTGCGCCAGCGCCAATCTTCTGGTCGATGCCGGCCTGCAGGTGCACGTCGTGTATTCGCCACGTCCCGAAACTCCGGTCAGTCTGAAGGAAATGTTTCGTGGATCAGTGACACTGCATGCAATGTCACTGTCCGGCCTGGCTGCCGCTCCAGCGACATTGCAGCTACGTCGATTGCTGTTGGAAATCCGACCGGATGTCATCCACCTTCATTCCTCGTTCGCTGGCTTTGTAGGCAGGGTATCGGCGTTTGCGCTGCCCTTCAGGACGCGCATTTTCTACAGCCCACACTGCATTTCGATGATGCGGCAGGACATCACCCTGCGCAGATATGGCTTTGCCATGCTGGAGCGTGTGGCCTGCATCACGGACTGCACCTACTTGGCCTGCTCCGTCAGTGAGAAGAACGAAATCCGGAAGTGGCTTGGAAAGGACGCTCTACTACTTGAGAACGCAGTTGACTTCGCCTTCTCCGAAGGTGCACCAGACCCACTCCATGCTTCCACAACGACAGTTCTGGCATTGACCATAGTTACGGTTGGGGGTGTCCGCGCGCAGAAAGACCCATGGCTCTTTGCAGAGATCGCCCGTGGCTGTCAGCACAGAGACTTGCCGGTTGAATTCTTGTGGATAGGCGACGGCGACGCCGCCTTGGCTTCCGAGCTGCGGAGCGCAGGCGTTACTGTCACCGGCTGGAAACCGAGACAGCAGATATCAGGACAGCTGCGATCCAGCGCCCTGTATCTCTCAACCGCGCGATGGGAAGGATTGCCGGTCTCCGTTATTGAAGCCATGGCCTGTGGCGTTCCTGTACTCGCTACTCGTTGCGCGGGTAACGTGGATGTCATTGACCACAACCGTACCGGGTTGCTGTTCGATGGCGCCACCGAGGCCTTGGACTTAATCGACCGCATCATCCGGAACGAGCTAGCGTTGCATGCGCTAGCACATGCAGCCATCGCGGAGGCCCGAAGTCGTTTCTCCATCGAGCGTTTTGCCGCGGGGCTTCTCGCCGCATATGGCCTTTCGGAATGCCCCCGACCGGTGGCGGCAACCCGATGAGCGCCGAGGAACTCGCACTCATATGCATGCCTGTGGCTTTCGGAGCACTGCTGCTCTGCCTCTGCACTGGAAAATCGCCCGTCTACGCATGCAAGGAGGGCGGCCAACGCAGCGCGCCGTTGTTCCTGCTGCTGGCACTTCCGATTTTCTTCTATGGCTTCATCTTAGTGGCAATGAGGCCACTGGATGCAGGCAACGACACGGTCGGATACATCAGCACGTACACCCAGCTGGATGACATCGCAGACTCATGGCGCGTCGGCGCGCTCATTTACGGCAACACCGAGATACTGTGGTGGCCCCTACAGAGTGTGTTGCACCATTTTCTTTCGCCGCGCGCATGGCTTGTCGCCAACTACTTTTTTGTATTTGTTCTAGCTGCACTATTCTATAGAAAGGCCGCAAGGCCATCGGGAATCCACAGCGGCATATTCGCTCTGGCCTTTCTTACATTCTTCCTCGTCTACACCGGCAACATCATGCGTCAGGCGCTGGCGACGCCGATTGGGGCGCTGGGGCTGTTCCTGTTCTTCGAACGGCAATTTCTTCGCGCCAGCGTGCTGATCGCGGTAGCGATCGGGTTGCACTGGTCATCAATCATTTTTCTCGCTGCCCCGCTGTTCGCCCTGCGCATGTTCGATCGGGATGGGATCTATCTGGCCCTGCCGATTGTGGCGCTGTCGCTTTCCACGCTCTCATCGTCGATCCTCGGCCACCTTGTTGACTTGCTCGGTATACCTGGAATATCGGACAAGTTCACGCTGTATTTCCTGCAGGGTCACCAGTCACATATCGAAGCGATATGGAAAACGGCCAATTTCTGGATCTGCACAGTGTCCTCAGCAGCATTTCTGGCAATAGATCGCCCAAGCAGGAATATCAGTCGAGCCTTGCACAAGTTCACCATCCTGCTACTGTTTCTCGTCCTTTTCGGGATCAACAGCGCGGACTTCTCTGAGCGCTACATGCCCTACTTGCTGTTGGTTCTGCCGCTGCAAGCCGCATTGGTGGCAATGCGGCTGGGAGTTTCCCAAACGGTCAAGAATTTCGCGTTCATCGGCTTTTTCCTGCTGATCGGTGCACTTGTTCTGCTAGCAAAGAGCTCCCAGCACACCTTGGGATACTCACTCTAGAGATTGATTAAATGCCCCTCCAGAAAGCTGTGCGCGTGTTGGATCTACCCGCGAGCGGGACCCGCCTGACGATTCGGGAGGATATTGCTCGCCACGCAACATCTGCATGGATCACATCAGGGACTATCGTTGACGTGCTGGATTGCCCCCGAAACTGCGGGTCTCACTGGCAATTGAACCGGGCCACCACTGACCACATACTCCACCCTGCTCTATTTGCCTCCGTTGACATAGAGAAAAGTGACCGAACTTATCGGTCCGGCGTCATGTATCCGCCCCCTCTATCAATAGCCCCACCACCAATCGACCAAGACATCTGAAATGAGCAGCAACATTCTTCTATGCGGTGGCGCCGGCTACATCGGCAGCCACATGGCGCAATGGCTGGCTCAGCACGGCCACACCGTTACCGTACTCGACAACCTCTCAACCGGGCATGCCGGCGCCGTTCATTGGAGTGAGCTGATCCGCGCCGATTTGCTCGATCCTGCTTCGTTGGAGCGCGCTTTCAAAGCCCAACGCTTCGACGCCGTCATGCACTTCTGTGCCCGCTCCTTGGTCGGCGAATCGGTAGCCAAACCCTACGAGTACTACGCCAATAACGTCAGCGGCACGCTCAACCTGCTTGAGGCGATGCGTCGCCACGATGTGAACAAGTTGGTGTTCTCCTCGACGGCGGCGGTTTTCGGCAATCCCATCCACGACGTCATAGATGAGGACCATCCGAAAGCTCCAATCAATCCGTACGGCGCCAGCAAGTTGATGGCCGAGCGCTTCTTTGCCGATGCTGCTACCGCTTACGGTCTGCGCTCAGTCGCCTTGCGTTACTTCAATGCAGCCGGCGCCCTGCCCGAGCATGGCATCGGCGAGGCGCATGCCTGCGAGACCCACCTCATTCCCAACGTATTGCGGGCCGCGCTGACCGGTGGTCCACCACTGAAAATTTTTGGCGATGACTACGCCACAGTTGACGGCACCTGCGTGCGTGACTACGTGCACGTGCAGGACTTGGCTCAGGCACATGCACTGGCCTTGAACTTCATGGATCAACACGAAGGCGCGCACACCTTCAACCTTGGTAATGGCCAAGGTTTTTCCGTGCGCGAAGTGATTGCCGCCGCTGCATCCGTCGTTGGCAAGGCCATCCCTTACGAGGTCGCGCCACGGCGTGCCGGTGACCCCGCCAGCTTGGTCGCGTCCAGCAAGAAGGCGCGCGAGCAGCTCGGTTGGCAGCCGCAATGGACAGAGCTGGCTCCCCTCATCGAAAGCGCGTGGCGCTGGCATCGCGCACCACCCAGCTGGTTTCCGGGCCAGAACTAGCCCGAATTTGCGGGGCTGGGATGCATTGCAGAGCGACTGCGCTCGGCAATGCACAACTCCAAGCATCACCACCAGAACTCAGGCCGCGCGCGATACTGTGCTCCGATGCCTGCGGCATCCAGCACGCGGCTTAATGACACGCAGCCCGCCGACAAGAGCCCGTCGCCCACGCACCACCCCCGAACCGGGACCAAACAACCGGCTGCCACCTCGGCAGCCGGCCACCGTCTCGCCTTGGATCAGGCGATATCCAGCACCGGGAACGCCTTGACCATATCGTCCAGCGCCTTGATCTGAGCAAGGAACGGTTCCAGCACAGCCAGCGGCAGCGCACTGGGGCCATCACAGCGCGCGTTGTCCGGATCCGGATGGGCTTCCAGGAACAGGCCAGCGATGCCGACTGCCATGCCCGCACGAGCAAGCTCCACCACCTGGCGACGGCGGCCACCAGAGGCCTCGCTGCCGGCGTCACGACGCTGCAGGCTGTGGGTGACATCGAAGATCGCCGGCAAGCCGCCGGTGGCTTCGATCATCTCGCGGAAGCCGAGCATGTCCACGACCAGGTTGTCGTAGCCGAACTGGGCGCCGCGTTCGCACAGGATGATCTGCTCATTGCCGGCTTCACGGATCTTGCTGACGATGTGCTTGATCTGGGTCGGGCTGAGGAACTGCGGCTTCTTGATGTTGACCACGCGGCCAGTACGGGCAATCGCCGTTACCAGATCGGTCTGCCGCGCCAGGAAGGCCGGGATCTGCAGCACGTCGACCACTTCTGCGACCGGCGCAGCCTGCGCCACTTCGTGCACATCGGTGATCACCGGCACGCCGAAGCGCTGCTTGACCTGCTCGAAGATCCGCAGCCCTTCTTCCAGGCCGACGCCACGGAAGGACGTGATCGAGGAGCGGTTGGCCTTGTCGAAGGAAGCCTTGAACACGTACGGGATACCCAGCTTGCGGGTGACCTCCACGTAGCGCTCGGCGGCGTAGAGGGTGGAGTCCAGATCCTCCAGCACATTCAGCCCGCCAAACAACACGAAAGGCAGCTTGTTGCCAACCACTACCCCTTCGGAAATCGTCACGTTCATCTGTCTATCCTGTTCAAACCGGGGAAACCCCTACCAAGGGTGGCGAATATGGCCGAAAACGGCCGCCAGTGACAGGGTTTGCGGTCAAGGCCGAGGCAACGCCCGCCATCAGCACAGTCCGTAGCGCCAGCACAGCCTGTCCCATTGGCCAGACCAAGCGGCACGGGGCAAATCGGTTCACTCTGATACTATGTGGTACTTACTCCGTCGCCCCCACCCGCAGTTTCCGACGGCGCCAAAATCACGTTAAGAAACAGGAGTTTGAATGTCTTCCGAGCTGCTCAAGGCCTTGGCTCTGGATGCCACCAACGCTGGCACCTACATGGGCAACGGGGAATGGTCCGCCGCCACCGGCGCGGGCGTCCTCCAGCCGCAGAACCCGACCACCGGCGAAGTGATCGCCGAGGTCCAGGCGACAACCGAGGCTGATTACGAAATCGTCATCGCCCGCGCACAGGAAGCCTACAAGGTATGGCGCACCACCCCGGCACCGCGCCGTGGCGAAGCCGTGCGCCTGTGCGGTGAAGCATTGCGCAAGCACAAGGACGCACTGGGTTCGCTGGTTGCCCTGGAAATGGGCAAGTCCAAGCCGGAAGGCGACGGTGAAGTGCAGGAGATGATCGACATCGCCGACTTCGCCCTGGGCCAGAGCCGCATGCTGTACGGCTACACCATGCATTCCGAGCGCCCCGGCCACCGCATGTACGAGCAGTACCACCCGCTGGGTCTGGTCGGCATCATCTCGGCCTTCAACTTCCCGGTTGCGGTGTGGGCTTGGAATGCGTTCCTGGCCGCCATCTGTGGCGATATCTGCATCTGGAAGCCGTCCAACAAGACCCCGCTGACCGCCATTGCGACGATGAAAATCTGCAATGACGCACTCAAGGACGCTGGCTTCCCGGATCTGTTCTTCCTGATCAACGATGCCGGCACCGCGCTGTCGGAAAAGATGGTCGCCGACCGTCGCGTGCCGCTGATCTCGTTCACCGGTTCCACCCAGGTCGGCCGCGCCGTCAACCAGAAGGTCGCCCAGCGTCTGGGCCGCTGCCTGCTGGAACTGGGCGGCAACAACGCCATCATCATGGACGAGACCGCCGACCAGAAGCTGGCCGTGCCGGGCATCGTGTTCGGGGCCGTCGGCACTGCCGGCCAGCGCTGCACCACCACCCGCCGTCTGATCGTGCATGAATCGATCTACGACAATGTGCTGGCCACGCTGATCAAGGCCTACAAGCAGGTCGAAGGCAAGATCGGCGACCCGACCGATGCGGCAAACCTGATGGGCCCGTTGAACAGCCCGGAAGCCGTGCAGCAGTTCCTCGGCTCCATCGCCAAGGCCAAGGCTGCCGGCGGCACCATCGAAACCGGCGGCACCGCCATCGACCGCGCTGGCAACTTCGTGCTGCCGGCGATCGTCACCGGCCTGAAGAACAGCGACGAAATCGTCCAGCACGAGACCTTTGCGCCAATCCTGTACGTGATGAAGTACAGCAATCTGGACGAAGCCATCGACATGCAGAATGGTGTGCCGCAGGGCCTGTCCTCGTCGATCTTCACCGAGAACCTGAAGACTGCCGAGAAGTTCCTGTCGGCTGCTGGCAGTGACTGCGGCATCGCCAACATCAACATCGGCACCTCCGGTGCCGAGATCGGTGGCGCCTTCGGTGGCGAGAAGGACACCGGCGGTGGTCGTGAGTCCGGCTCTGACGCCTGGAAGGTCTATATGCGTCGCCAGACCAACACCATCAACTACTCCGACTCGCTGCCGCTGGCCCAGGGCATCAAGTTCGATCTTTGATCGTGTCTGCCCCGGCCTTGGTCGGGGTGTTGAAGTGGGAGAGTGTTGAGCTGTAAAGCCACCCTCACCCCAACCCCTCTCCCGCTTGCGGGAGGGGGGCTTTCTACAGCTGAAACGGAGTTCCCGATGAGCATTCCTGCACCCCGCCAGACCAGCAGCTACGCCGTGATCAGCCTGGTCGCCGGCATCCTCGGCTGGACCCTGTTACCGGCCATCGGCAGCATCTGCGCCATCATCTTCGGCCATATGGCCCGTGGCGAGATCCGCCGCAGCAACGGCCAACTGGAAGGCGACGGCCTGGCCGTGGCTGGGCTGGTACTGGGCTGGCTGGCTACCGCGCTGTGGCTGATCGGCATCATCTTCTTCATTGCCATCCTGGTGTTCTTCGGCGGCTTGGCTGGCCTTGCTGCGATGAACTCCTGAGGCCGGCATGGGGCAATCCGATTCAACCCAACGTTTCAGCAGCCGGGTAGCGGACTATGTGCGCTACCGCCCGGGCTATCCGTCCACGCTGCTGGAATGGCTGCACCGCGATATCGGCCTGCCCCGCTCCGCCCTGGTCGCCGATATCGGCGCCGGCACCGGCATTTCCAGCGAGCTGTTCCTGGCTGCCGGGCATCCGCTGATCGCAGTGGAGCCCAATGCCGCAATGCGCGCCGCCGCCGAACAGTGGTTACTGCCACAACACCCCCAGTTCCAATCAATCGCAGGCACCGCCGAGGCCACCACCTTGGCCGACCACAGCGTTGATCTGGTTGCTGCCGCGCAGGCGTTCCATTGGTTTGACACCACCGCCGTACGCCGCGAATGGAAGCGCATCCTGCGCCCGGACGGCTTGGCCTTGGTGTACTGGAATTCGCGCCTGCTCGATGCCTCGCCGTTCCTGGCCGGCTACGAGCAACTGCTGCTGGACTACGGCACCGACTACACCGAGGTTGCCGAGCGTTACCAGGACGACCAGACCATGCGTGAATGGTTCGGCGCAGGGCTGCGCGGTTTGGTCCACCTGCCGAACGTGCAGCACCTGGACTACGACGGCCTGCGCGGTCGGCTGCTGTCCTCCTCTTACGCACCGCAAGCTGGCCACGAACGTCATACCCCCATGCTGGAGGCCCTGCAGCGTCTGTTCGATGCGCATGCGGTCGCTGGCAAGGTTGCCTTTGAGTACCAAACCCGCGCCTTTGTCGGCACGCTGAACTGAGCTTATGTATTCCATTGCCCGTCCTTTTTTGTTCACCCTTGATGCCGAGCGCGCGCACGGCCTGGGCTTGTCCGCGCTGGATCTTGCCTGGCGCACCGGCACCACGCCGCTGATTGCCGGCCGCATCAAGCCACTCCCCACCACGGCGTTCGGCCTGAGCTTCCCAAATCCGGTGGGTCTGGCAGCTGGCCTGGACAAGAACGGTGAGCACATCGAAGCCCTGTTTGCGCTTGGCTTTGGCTACGTGGAAATCGGCACGGTCACCCCGCTGCCACAGGTAGGCAGCCCCAAGCCGCGCCTGTTCCGCCTGCCGCGGCACAACGCCATCATCAACCGCATGGGTTTCAACAACCTTGGTGTGGATGCATTGGTGAAGAACGTTGAGGCAGTCAAGCATCGCGCGGGCCCGCTCGGCATCAACATCGGCAAGAACAAGGACACGCCCAACGAAGACGCGCTGTCCGACTACCTGATCTGCATGGAAAAGGTCTATCCGCTGGCCGACTACATCACCGTCAACATCTCCTCGCCCAATACCGCCGGCCTGCGCGAACTGCAGGAAGAGCAGGCGCTGCGGCGTTTGGTTGCTGGCCTGCGCGAGGCGCAGGAGCAGCTGGCCGCCAAACACGGCAAGCGCGTGCCGATGCTGGTCAAGGTGGCGCCGGACCTGAGTGATCGCGACATCGATGCCGCGGCACGTGTGCTTGGCGAACTGGGCGTGGATGGCGTGATCGCCACCAACACCACCATCGCCCGCACCGGCGTCGAAGCCGATCCGCTATCCAAGGAAATTGGCGGCCTGTCCGGTGCACCGCTGCTGGGCCAGTCCACCCTGGTATTGCGTCGCCTGCGTGCGCGCCTGCCCGAGTCGGTGCCCTTGATCGGTGTCGGCGGCATCAGTTCCGGCGCCGACGCCGTTGCCAAAATGGCAGCCGGTGCAGCACTGGTGCAGTGCTATAGCGGGCTGATCTTCCAGGGCCCAAGCCTGATCGGCGACTGCGTGAACGCCATCCGTCGTCGTCGCGAGTCCCCGTCGGGAGGCGCCGTCGCACCGCTATGACGAATGCCGCCCCTGCTTGGTCGCTGACCGAGAACGCTCCACTGCGCCACCTCAACACCTTCCATGTCGACGCCCATGCACCGCGCATGCTGCGTATCGCCGACCCCATCGCCCTGCCTGAAGCGCTGGCCGCCATCGGCGAGGCAGACCTGCTGGTGCTTGGCAGCGGCAGCAATGTGCTGCTGGCCGCCGATCCTGAAGATGTCGTACTGGTGTTCGACAACCGCGAAATAACCGCACTGGAACACCGCGCCGATCACACCATCGTCCGCGCCGGCGCCGGAGTGATCTGGCACGAACTGGTGATGTGGTCCTTGAACGAGGGCCTGTCCGGGCTGGAGAACCTGGCACTGATTCCCGGCACCGTCGGTGCCGCGCCAATCCAGAACATCGGCGCCTATGGCGCCCAGGTCGGCGAGTTCATCCAGGTCGTCGAGGCTTGGGACCGGCAGGAACAAGCCTGGGTGCGACTGGACCAGGAAGCCTGCCGCTTCGGCTACCGCGACAGCCTGTTCAAACACGAGGCTGATCGCTACCTGATCACCGCCGTGGAGTTCCGCCTGCCGCTGCTGCACGAGCTGCAGCTGGACTACGCTGGCATCCGTGAGGAGCTGCAGACGATGGGAATTGAATTCCCGGTCTCGGCCGACGTCGCCAATGCGGTCATCGCCATCCGTCAACGCAAGCTGCCTGACCCGGATGTACTCGGCAATGCCGGCAGCTTCTTCAAGAATCCGATCCTGCCGCTGGAGCAGATCAACGTGCTGCTGCAGCACTATCCGGAACTGCCCGTGTTCCCGGGCAGCGACGACAGCAACCGTAAGGTATCGGCGGCATGGATGATCGAGAAAGCCGGCTTCAAGGGCCAACGCGACGGTGACGCCGGGGTTTCACCCAATCACGCCCTGGTGTTGGTCAACCACAGCAATGCCACCGGCGCCGAGCTACTGGCCTTTGCGCGACGCGTATCAGCGGCCGTGCTGGAAACCTTCGGTGTGCCGATTGAACCCGAGCCCAGGTTGGTCGGCGCCCGCTGGTGAACATCGCCTTGGCTGCACCCCGTTCCACCGCAATGCGCGCTGCCGGGCTGATGTTCGGCAGCGCCATGGCCTTCGGCCTGATGGCCATCGCCATCCGCCTGGCCACCGCCTACGTTCCCACCCAGGAAGTAGCGTTCTTCCGCAACAGCTTCGGCCTGCTGGCGCTGCTGCCGATGTTGCTGCGACCCGGCCATGCGTCGTTGCGTACCCAGCAGTTGCCGCGCTACTTCCTGCGCAGTGCAATTGGCCTGGCCTCGATGCTGTGCGGCTTCTGGGCCATCGGCCACCTGCCGCTGTCGCAGGCCATTTCCCTGTCCTATTCCACACCCTTGTTTGTCACCATCGCCGCAGTGCTGTGGCTGGGCGAGAAAGTCCGCTTCCGCCGCTGGGCCGCGGTGATCATCGGCTTCATTGGCGTACTGGTGATCGTGCGCCCAGGCGCGCACAGCTTTGAACTAGGCAGCCTGATCGCAGTCATGGCGGCGGTGCTCAGCGCGCTGGTGGCGATCCAGATCAAACAGCTCACCCGCGTCGACAGCCCGGACACCGTGGTGTTCTACACCTATGTGTTCTGGGTGCCGTTGTCGTTGATCCCGGCATTGTTCGTCTGGGTCTGGCCAACCGGCGTCGCCTGGCTTTGGCTGGTGGCTACCGGCGTGATGGGCACACTCGGCCAGCTGCTCTGGACCCGGGCACTGAAGCTGGGCGAAGTCTCCGCACTGACCCCGATCAGCTTCACCCAGCTGCCCTTGGTGGTGGTGATGGGTTGGCTGCTGTTTGGGGAGACACTGGACTGTTGGACCGTGATCGGCGCCCTGATCATCCTTGCCGCAAACGCCTATATCGCCCACCGCGAAGCGGTGCTGGCCCGTCGCCTTGAAAGCAGGTAGAAAGCCAGAGTCGGCGATACTCCGAAGTAACCAAGCCGGGATGGCGATGACAGCGTCTGAACAGTCGCTCCAGCAACATCCCCCAATGGAATGTGGAGGACGGTTGGAATGCGGATCCTGGTTGCAGAAGATGACAGCGACATCGCCGCTGGCGTGCGCGCCTCGCTACAGCGACAGGGGCACGCGGTGGACCACGCCAACGATGGCGCCAAGGCTGAGGCTGCACTTGCCAGCACGGAGTACGACCTGCTCATCCTGGACCTCGGCCTGCCCAGTGTTGACGGCCGGTTGGTACTGCAACGGCTGCGGCAGCGTGGCAAGCAAATGCCGGTACTGGTCATCACCGCCCGCGACGGCTTGCAGGAACGCATCCAGACCCTGGATCTGGGCGCAGACGACTATCTGGTCAAACCTTTTGCGGTGGATGAACTCGACGCGCGGGTGCGCGCGCAGCTGCGTCGGGTGACCAGCGCAGGCAACCCGGAGCTGCGCATCGGCCGCATGCGCCTGGACCTGCCAGGCCATCGGGCCTGGATCGACGAGCAACCGCTGGAGCTGACCGGCCGCGAGTTCGGTTTACTGTCTGCGCTGGCCGCGCGTCCGGACAAGATCAGTTCCCGCGCACAGTTGATTGAAGCGCTATGCAACTGGGATGAAGAACTGACCGACAACGGACTGGACATCGCCCTGCACCGACTGCGACGCAAGCTGCACAACGGCGGCATGGGCATCCGCACCGTGCGTGGCCTCGGTTACATGCTCGAACAAGTGGAGCAGGTCGAGCGATGAAGCAGCGGCCCAGCCTGCGGCGGCGCCTGCTGGCTTTCTTGGCACTGCCGATTCTGGCGTTGCTGTTGTTCAACGCCGTATTGACCTATCGCATCGCCCTGTCCTATTCCAACAGCATCCATGACCGCAATCTGGCCGAGGACACCGAGTCCTTCGCACAGATGCTCAAGACCATGCCGGTCAGCACCGAACTGTCACCTCAGGCGCGCTTCCTGCTTGAGTACGACCCCGATGGACACCGCTACTTCAATGTGGACAGCCACAAACACGGCACATTGAGCAGCAACGCCGACTTCAGCCAGTTGGCGAAATCGCAGGACTGCAACAACCAGCGTTCCGTCCTATACAGCGGCCACTTGAACGGCCAGAAAGTACGCTTGGCGACCTCCTGCATTCAGACCAGCCTTGATCCCGGCGACCACCTTGCAGTGACCGTGGCAGAAACCTTCGCCGATCGCCGTCATCGCGCGCAGGAGATCCTGATGATCACCATTCCGATGATGTTGCTGCAGGCGCTGTGCATCATGGCCTTGGTCTGGTTTGGAGTAAATCACGGCCTGAAGATCATCGATCCGCTGACCCGCCGGCTGGCCAGCCGCAACCGTGAGCTCGCACCTATTTCCACGCCTGATGTGCCCCGCGAGATCCTGCCGCTGATAGAAACCATCGACGGTCTGTTCGGTCGCTTGGCAAGCATGATCGAAGCACAGGATCGGTTTGTCGCCGATGCCGCGCACCAGCTGCGCACACCATTGGCCGGCATCAGCCTGCATGTCGACCAAGCCTTGGCTGCAACCAACGAAAACAGCCGCAATGAGGCGTTGGAGCACATACGCCGGCTCAACCAACGCACCGCGCGTGTATCCACCCAGCTGCTGGCGATGACCCGCGCCCAGACCTCACCGATAAACCTGGAACCGTTGAACCTGACCGCCCTGGTTCCAGAGTGGGTGGCCAGCCGGGTGCCGGAAGCCATCCGCAGCGGCGTTGACCTGGGCTATCACCCCGCTGGCACTGGCCCACTACTGGTCATCGCTCACGCCCCTTCATTGCAGGAAGTGCTGGACAACCTGATCGACAACGCGCTGCGCTACGCCGGCAATTCAAGCACCGTCACTGTCGGCTTGAATGACGCAGGCGCGGAGGTCGAACTGTACGTGGAGGACAACGGCCCTGGTGTCGCCGAAGGCCTGCTGCCGCGGCTGGGCGAACGTTTTTTCCGCGCCCCCGGCACGCAGCAGAACGGAACCGGCCTCGGCCTGGCCATTGCCCGTGAGGCGATCGAGCACCTGCATGGCCGTATCCAGTACCAGCCCTGCAAGCCACATGGTCTGAGAGTCTCGATTCTGCTCCCCAGGCTGAAGCCGCAATGACCTGAAGCTCGCCGTGAAAGGTTGGGGAAAACCCGGCTTGCGATGCTGGCCTCATCCACATAGAAGGCGCAATCGTGACGATGCCAGCAGCACAGGAGTTTTACTTCGAAGGCGGCCGTGACGGCATCCTGCTGATCCATGGTTTGACCGGCACGCCAATGGAGATGCGCTTGCTTGGCAAGGGCTTGGCCAATGCTGGCTTCACCGTGCACGGCATACAGCTGCCAGGTCACTGCGGCAGCGTTGAGGAACTGATCGCCACCCGTTGGCAGGACTGGTATGCCGGCGTGGAACAAGCCGCCGATGCCTTGCGCGGCAAGGTCGACAATCTGTTTGTCGGCGGGCTGTCGATGGGCGCCGTGCTGGCCCTGGCATTGGCCGCCAAGCGCCCGGAGTGGGTGAGCGGCGTGGGGGTGTATGGGGCGACCTTCCGCTATGACGGCTGGAACATCCCGCGGATGGCAAAACTCTCGTTCCTGCTGCCTTGGTTCAAGCGCATGGGCATCGGCCGCGACCGCATGTTCATGGAGGCACCGCCTTACGGTCTGCGTGATGAGCGCATCCGCGCCCAGGTCAGCGCTTCCATGCTCGCCGGCGACAGTGCCGCCGCAGGGCTGGCGGGCAATCCTTGGCCGGCATTGGCCGAGATGTACCAGCTTTCCGCCTGGGTCAAGCCGCTGCTGCCCGCGATCACCGCACCTTGCCTGATCGCGCATGCACGAGAGGATGACATCGCCAGCCTGAAAAACGCCCAGCTGGTCGCCGCCAGAATCAACGGACCAAGCGAACTGCTGATTCTGGACAACAGCTATCACATGATCACCATCGATCGCGAACGACGCTTGCTGATTGAACACAGTGCGCGTTTCTTCAGCGCAATCGCCGCACAACGGCGCTTGGCCGACGCAGCCTGACATGTCGGCTCTGGTCGTTACCTTGTGGTTGCTCAACGTAGTGCTCGACACCGCGGGCCAACTGGCGTTCAAGGCCGCCGCCTCCGACCCCGATGCCGGCGAAGGCATCGCACGCTGGAAACACATGCTGGCCCGCCCGTGGCTGGGGATTGGCATCGCCTGCTATGTGCTGGAGTTCGTCGCCTGGATCGCGTTCCTGTCCCTGGTGCCGTTGTCGCGCGGCGTGCTGTTGGGCTCGATCAACATCGTCGCCCTGATGTTGGCTGGCCGCTTTCTGTTCAAGGAGCGGCTCACCCGCCTGCGGGTGGCGGGCATGTTGCTGGTCAGCCTCGGCGTGGCGGTAGTGGGAGCGGCTGGATGAAGCGCTTGTATCTGTTGGGTTTCCCACTGCTGATGACCTTCGACACTCTGGCGCAGCTGTGTTTCAAGCTGGCCGGTGATGCCGCCCTGCCGGTCGAGGCCAACAGCGCCTGGATCCTGCGGGTACTGGCGCAGCCTTGGGTGTACGGCGCCATTCTTGGCTACATCGGAGCATTCTTTACCTGGATGAGCCTGCTCAAGCACGCCCCTATCGGCCCGGCATTTGCCGCCTCGCACCTGGAGGTTGTCAGTGTGCTGTTGCTTTCAGCATGGCTGCTGCAGGAGCCACTGGGCCCAGTACATGTGCTGGGTGCATTGCTGATTGTGAGCGGTATCGTCTGCCTGGGCGTGGCCGAGTCCAGGGATCCGCACGCGGCGGAACCGGCCGATGTCCGCACCGACCACTGAGCTGCCACCGACGGGTGGCCTGCCGCTGCACTGGCGCGACTTTCTACCCGGTGGTGAGCCGCTCGGCAAAACGGTGGCACGCTTGTTCTACACGCCCGAGATGCAACTGGAATGCTCGGGTACTTCCGCGCTCTGGGTGGCACTGCGCACATTGCAGCGCCTGCATCCAGACCGCAATGCAGTGGTACTGCCTGCCTATACCTGCCCGTTGGTCGCGATCGCCGCGCACTCGCTTGGGCTTGAGCTGCGCCTATGCGATCTGCAGCCCGGGCAGCTGGACATGGACCCCATACAACTGGCCCGGCTCTGTGATGCACGTACGCTCGCAGTGCTGCCTACCCATCTGGGCGGGCGCGTCGCCGATGTCGCCACCGCCCGTGCCATCGCCCATCACCATGGCGCCCATGTAATTGAGGACGCCGCGCAAGCGCTGGGAGCGTTCAGCCAAGGGCGCAGCGTCGGCCTGCACGCAGACATCGCATTTTTCAGCCTGGCAGCGGGCAAAGGGCTCAGCCTCTATGAAGGCGGACTGCTGCTCAGCAACAACCCAAGTCTGCAGCAGGAGCTGAAGCTTACCTCGCAACGCGAGATCGACCGCCAGTGGCTTTTCGAGCTGCGTCGCTGCGCCCAGCTGTTGGGCTTGGCCATCTGCTACCGGCCGCGCCTATTGCCATTTGTCTATGGCCAGCCGTTGCGTGCAGCACTGGCCGCAGGCCGCGCCGAAGATGCTGTCGGTGATGTATTTGCGCTGCAGATTCCGCGCCACCGGGTCAGCCGCTGGCGCCAGAACATCGGCCACCGGGCGGCAGCAAGGCTGCCCGCGCTGTTGCACAGTGGGCGCGAGCGCGCAGCACACTGGCGCTCCCGGCTCAGCCACCTGCCGAACCTGCGGGTGCTCGGCGACCGACCGGGGGATGAAGGCGTATGGCCGGTGCTGCTGCTGTACTTCGACAATGCAGATCATCGCGATGCGGTATTGCGCCGCCTGTGGACGCAAGGTCTGGGCGTCAGCTGCATGTTCGTGCATGCGCTCCCCGACTACGCCTATCTGCAGCCACTATTGGCCGGCGGCGACACGGCAGTGCCCAACGCTCGCGCATTCGCCGCACGGACATTGACGATCGGCAACAGCGCATGGCTGGATGAGCCGCGCTTCAAACGCATCCTTGCAGTGCTGCAGGACGTACTTGCTGCTGACAGCTAGGAATCGGCCAGGGCGTCCGCTTCCGCCCCGGTTGCTTCCTCCAAGCGCGGCACTGCCGTCTCCGCATGATGCACGGCAACTGGCTGGCAATCCTCGGTGAAGGAGACCTCGCCAAACTTCCAGCCCAGCGGCTGCTTTACGCAGCCCCAGAAGCGCCGCACGGCGTGCCACTGCATCGCGACCAGGCCACGCTCGTTGTCGGCATCCACCACCGGGTCGGCTACACCGGTAGGCCGCACCGGCTCGTCGTACAGCCAAGTGCCGAACGCGATGTCCCAGAACGGAAAGACCTGTGCAAAGTTGCAGTTATGCAGCGTGGGCCGCTGCGGATCCACCACCATGTGGTGCAAGCGATGAAACAACGGGTCGACCACCAACCGGCTTCCCAAACGACCAAAGCCGAAGCGGATATTGGTATGCGAATAGTTCTGTACCAGCTCACCCAGCAGCATCAATGCTGCAAACTCATCGACTTCAACGCCGGCCAACAGGCCTACACCGGCGAGGATGAAAGACTGCAATACGCCGTCCAGGTAACTACCACGGTCGTTGGACCAGCAACTGAGCTGACGCTGGCTATGGTGCAGGCTGTGCAGCGCCCACCACCATGGGATGGCGTGTTGAGCGCGGTGCATCCAGTAGTAGACAAAGTCGTACAGCAGGTAGTACACCGCAAACAGCAGCAGCGGATGCTGCTGCAACCACGGAACCCAACCTCGCAGCCCGTGCACGGTGGTGGCCGCGACGGTAGCGCTATCCCCCATCGAGGCCAACGGCGACAACACCAGATAGCTGAAGAGCGGAAACAAGCCGAGCAGCATCAGCAGGGTATAAGTGCGATCGATCCGGGTCAGACGCCGATCGCTCCAACGCTCAGCCGGCCATAGGCTTTCCAGCGGCCGGAACACGCCGGCAATCAAACCCAACTGCAGACCAGTCAGCAGCAGCGCGACCGCTATATCACGCGGATCATCATGACGCCCCAGCCACTGCAGCACCGGCGCAACCCAGTGATCGGCCAGCCAAACCACCAACGCCCAGCCATGCGGGTCCATTCACCCTCCCTGCACGTTTGCCGGTGCCGCCAATGCCGCCAGCAACTGCTGGTTCACCTCACGCTGCTGCAGCTGCCAGTCATGCAACTGCGCGTCGGGGATGATCGGTTGCCCGTCCAAGGCCGACATCAAGCGTTTCAAACGACTCTTATACCGGTGTTGCGATACCTCGCCGGTAATGTCGCTGCCAACCATACCGCCACGCCGAAGGCAGGCAATAATCGCCAGCGCATGCGGCAGCTGAAAGCACCCCTGATCCCAGTTGGTACGCGCGACCTCCGCGGCGAAAACATCCTTGTCGATGGACAAGTAGCTCGGCTGCGGCTGCTGCCGCTGCTCATCGATGAACGTATGCACCAAGCTGTCAGCGTCATCGAACTGGCGAAAGCAGCCATCCAGCCCCAGCCAACGCGCCCATGACACATCCACACCAACACTCCAGTAGCTGAGTCTGCCCCGCAGCAGGGGGAGCAGTCGGTTCTCCCAGGCATGTGCGCGCCCGATATCGGCCGAAGTGATGCCCACCACGTGCACATGGCTGATCTGTGGCAGTGCCGCGGCCCAGCTTATCCACGAGCCGCAGTGAATGCCGAACGGATAGCGCATGTTGTCCGGATGGTTGTCCAGCACCACCAATTGGAATGTTGCTCCTCCAGACATACGTCGCAGCAATGGATAGCTCAGGTGATGGAAGTCACCACTGCCGATCAGCACCGTTCCATGTTGTTGCGGCAGCTGCTGATCGATGAACCTGCAGGCGCGACTTAGCGTGGAACGGCTGCAGGAAAAACGGAGCTCTTCCTGCCATGCACGCATATCCACGGTATCTGTTCCGGCCAGCGGCAGCACCGCAGCATCCAGATCCAATATCACCGCATTTTCGCCGACGTCAGCCACCACCATCTGCCTCTTTCTGAAAGAACCGTGCGCACCGCCGCAGCACCGGCCGCAGCAGTCCGTTGCGTACCCACACCGCGTGCCAGGTGGAGGTGACCGACGCACCGAGCTGCCGTTTGATGCGCGAATCCGTCCAGCCGGCAACGTAGTGACTCAAACCCTCATCCAGCGCGTACTGGATGTTATGCACCCAGCTGACGAAGTACAGATTGGACTGCCTGGCCTGCGGGTAGCGCAAACCGATGTACTTGTCGACCAGCTTTCCCTCATAGATGTAGCACAGGTTCCAGCCGATCAGCTGCCCCTGCGCGAAGTACAGAAACATGCGCCCGCCACTGTTCCGGTCGCGCAGCAATGCATCGAAGAACTGTCTGGAGAGAAGATCGAAGTGCACCTCGCTCTGCGCATGCACACTCAGGTACAACTCGTAGCATTGCGCGATCGATTCGGCGCTGAACCAGGCGTCACCGGTCTCCACGCACCGAATATCAAGCCCGTCACGCGCCTTCAGCTTGCGCCGCATGTCTTTCCTACGGTTGCTGCTCAGCCGTTGCAGGTATTCATCGATCGACTGAAAGTCGATTGCCAGCCAGGCCAAGGGCATGCCTTCCAGCAGCGCAAAACCATTGCGCTGCAACGCGGTAACCAGCGCCGCGCTACTTCGATTTGCCCTTGCATCGAGCAGCGGCGACTCCACTGCGATATCCTTCATCACCAGCAGCCTGCAGCGTCGACCGTGCTCTCCCAGAAGGGCGGCGACCGTCTCCTCTGCGGGCGCATGCGGCAACGGCAGGTATTCGGTGGTGGTGCAGCCAACGAAACAGGTTTTCCAGCGCAGGTAGCGCTGCCAATAGGCGTAGCCCGGCAGCTTCCGCAAGCGTCTGCTGATGTCCTCATCCAAGGTGGTCATCAGATCGTAGTCGGCGACGAATACCGGAATACCCTGTGCCGTCAGTCCTGCTTCGAAGCCTTCGGGTGGATGATCGACAAACTGCCGCACCAGACTGCCAGGCTCCAATGCGGATTCGTAACGGAAGCCCATGCCGGTCTAGATCCGACGCAGCGCAAGCACGGCATTCAACCCGCCAAAGGCGAACGAATTACTCAGCGCTGCATTTACCGGTGAGGATCGGGCGGCATTGGGCACGTAATCGAGATCGCATTGCGGATCTGCCAGATCATAGTTGGCAGTAGGAGGCACCAGGCTCTCGCGCATCGCGCACAGCACAGCTACCAACTCCAGCGCCCCCGATGCACCCAGCGCATGCCCATGCATGGACTTGGTTGCTGACACCAAGGGCGCGCCCGCGATACCACCAAACACCTGCTTGATCGCCTGCGTCTCGTTCAGATCATTTGCCTGGGTCGCGGTGCCGTGGGCGTTTATGTAGTCGATCTGATCAGGACGCAACTGCGCATCCTGCAGCGCCCGCTGCATTGCCATCGTCGCGCCTTTCATCTCCGGCGCCACGATGTCACCTGCGTCCGAGCTCATACCGACACCGGCGATCTCCGCCAGAATCGTGGCACCGCGTGCCTGGGCATGTGCCAATGACTCCACTACGAACACCGCCGCCCCTTCTCCCAGCACCAGTCCACGCCGATTGGCGCTGAAGGGCCGGCAGGTATCGTCAGCCAATACCCGCATTGCCTCCCAAGCACGCAGCGCGCCAAACCCAAGACATGCCTCGCTACCACCTGTTACCGCAACGTCCATCGCACCGGCACGGATCAACTGCACCGCCTGGCCAATGGCGTGATTGCTTGAGGCACAGGCGCTGGCAACCACAAAACTTGGGCCGTGCAGGCCGTAGCGCATGCTGATCTGGCTCGCCGCCGCATTGGTCATCGCGCGGATGATGGTGAGCGGATGCAGGCGCTGCGCGTTCTCCGCGTACAGGCGGCGATACTGCTCATCCTGCGTTGTTTCGCCGCCAACACCACTACCAATGATGCAACCGCTGCGTTCAGCGGTTGTTTCCAACGAGAAGTCGATACCGGACTGGCGCACCGCCTCATCCGCAGCCAGCAGCGCCAGCTGCGACACCCGATCCAGCTGCGGCAACAGCTCGCGACTGAAGTGTGCCTCGGGCTGATAGGTGTCGGGCAGCTGCGCTGCCACCGCCACCTTCAGTTCCTCGGCACGCGCATGACGCAAAGGGGCGATTGCCGACCGCCCCTCACTCAGCCCCGTCCACAACGCATCGGCGCCCAAGCCAAAAGCGCTGACCGCACCCATGCCGGTAATCACCACGCGCTGCCGTGCTGGGCTCATCATCAGGCTCCGACGACTGCAGACCCTTGCGCCTGCAGTGCCTGCATTACCAGATCCACCAGGTCCTGCAGCGTGTCGCTGCCAAGGCTGTCGGCACGCGCATCCGGGAAGGTGATGTTGAATTTCTCCTCGATATCGAAAATGAGTTCAACTGCGTCCAGTGATGCCACTCCGACGTCGCTCAATGTCGCCTGGGGCGTCAACAACGCAGCATCGAAGCCGGCCGGCATGTGCGCAACAACAAGCTGATTGATTGCGGTCCGCACGCCCTCACAGTCGTAGCTGGGATTCATGTCAGATTCTCCTCGGTTATGTACACCATCAAAGGGAAATTACTTCGCCCTGGTGATGAGCTGATCGAGCAATGCCATAGCGGTGTCGATCTCTTCGTAACTGATGTCCAGCGAGGGTGCGAAGGTGATGACATTTTTGTACCAACCACCAACATCCAGCACCATGCCCATCCGCTTTCCGTCATGCAACAGATCGCCGGCCAAACCAATATCCACCATTCGATCAAGCAGCTCGCGATTGGGCGTGAAGCCGTCGTCGGTGCAGATTTCCGCACGCAAGGCCAAGCCCAAGCCATCCACATCACCGATCTCCGGGTGCTTTTTCTGCAACCCGCGCAAGCCATCAAGGAAGTAAGCGCCCTTCTCCGGAACGGTGCGCTCGTAGCCCATTTCCTCACCGAGCTTCAGCACTTCGAGGCCAAGCCGGGTGCCAAGCGGATTCGAATTGAAGGTGGAGTGCGTGGAGCCCGGCGGGAAGATCGTTGGATTGATCAGTTCCTCGCGCGCCCACAAACCAGACAATGGATTCAAGCCATTGGTCAAGGCTTTTCCGAACACAAGAACATCGGGCTGCACGCCGAAATGTTCAATCGACCACAGCTTTCCGGTCCGCCAGAAGCCCATCTGGATTTCATCCACAACCATCAGGATGCCGTACTTGTCCAGCACCCGTTTCAGACCGGTGAAGAAGTTACGCGGTGGAATCACGTAGCCGCCAGTTCCCTGGATCGGCTCGACGTAGAACGCGGCGTATTCGGCCTGCCCGACTTTTGGATCCCACACGCCGTTGTACTCGCTCTCGAACAAGCGCTCGAACTGGTATACGCACTGATCGGCATACTCCTCCGGCGTGAGGTGCTTGGGGCGACGGAACGGATACGGAAACGGAATGAACATCGCGCGCTCGCCAAAATGGCCGTAGCGACGACGATAGCGGTAGCTTGACGTGATCGACGATGCCCCAAGGGTCCGGCCGTGATAGCCACCCTCGAAGGCAAACATCAGGCTCTTGCCACCACGCGCATTGCGCACGATCTTCAGCGAGTCCTCGATCGCCTGCGCACCACCCACATTGAAGTGAACCCGCCCGTCCAGACCAAACCGATCCTTGACCCCCAGCGCAATGGTTTTGGCCAGCTGCACGCGGGTTGGATGCAGGTACTGGCTGGCCACCTGTGGCAGCTGGTCGATCTGATCCTTCAACGCATCATTCAGACGCTTGTTGGAATAGCCAAAGTTGCACGCCGAGTACCACATCTGCAGATCCAGATACGGGGTACCTTGCGCATCGAACATATAGCTGCCTTCGCAGCGATGAAACACCTTCGGTGGATCCACATAGTGAACGGTGTCACCGAAGGAGCTGTAGCACGCCTCGTCCTGCAGCAGCATGGCATCGGACATTTCCGGGGCGATGTTCTTGTCGAATATATTCATTGGCATACCTGAAAGTTGTGATTCAGTGAGTACACGAAAGCCTGTGCGGACTTTCAGACCAAGGCGGGTACAGCAGCGGGCTGCAGCAGGTGGTCAAGACGACCGGCCAGCAGCTCCGGCAACAGCGCCTGCGCCTCTTCAAAGCAACTGATGGCGACATAGGGGATGCCCGCAGCGCGGCAGTGCTCTACCAGACGATTCTTGGCAAATACAAAGTCGGCACGATTGGCGACACAGAAATCAGATGCACCGTCACCGATCAGCAACACGCGGCGCGCGGCTTCCGTTCCTTCATCCCCGACAAACCTGCACTTGCAGGTTCCGCTACGGCAGCCAGCTGCCTGCAACGGCGATTCCAGCGTCCATTTTCTGTTGCCTGCAGCGACGAGGTGATTGGCTGATACCGGCAACCATTGAAGATCATGCCGCACCAAAATGCGTTCAATGGCATAGTCCAGCCCGTCGCTGACGATGCGCAAAGGCACCCCGATGGCGCGTGCATGCCGCGCGAACGCCGGGAACCCATGATCGATACGCACCTGATCCAGATGCCCATCCAGAGTTGGGCGATCCAACTCCAACAACTCGACCTGGCCTTTCATGCACTCGCGCGAGCCGATCCGGCCTGCCCGCCAGTCATCTTCCAGCGCCTGCCAGCCGGGGCGCCCGTACTCACACAGCAGTGAGTCGATGACATCTTCAACGCTCACCGTACCATCGAAATCACACAGGACTTTCCATTGCATCCGATGCTCCGCTGGGCTTACAGGGGACGCTGCCCCAAGCCGTTACGCCCGGCGATTCCGGACAGGACGGACTCTAGGCGCGCTTTCTTTCGCCCGCCTTTCCTAGCCCAGGAACGATTGCCGCGTTCATTCAGAAGTTAGCTGGCCACCGACAAAGCTCCGACATCCGCCTCATCCCAAAGGAACCTTTGGCTGATTAGGATGGTCCACGCAGATTCCAGAACCGAGCATCCACCATCATGGGTATATCCTGCCCGCGTACTTCCCAAGCCGGCCTGTTACTGGCCGGCAGCGCTTTGTTTCTATTCCTTGGCGATGCATGCGCCGAAGACCTCGGCACGAGAAGCAACGCCATGACAACCGCTATCGGTGTTGCCGCGCAGCGCACGCCGAACTTGCTGGGTGCCAACAGCGACCAATGGCAGCCACTGCCCTTCTTTGATATCGAAAAGCCCGGCGTGGGCGAGCTATCCAGCACCGACGGGCTCACCCTGCACCTGCCCCATCAAGGGCCATGGGAGGCCGGGCTTTATGGCGACTATCTATGGGGCCGCAGCCATTCGGATATGGGGCCCAAACTCTCAGGCAAGATACCCAGCCTTTCACCGCGCGTGCATGCCGGTATCTACGCCGAATACCAGTTTTCGCCGCACACCGCCCTGGGCGCGAAACTCAGCCACGACCTCACTGGCAGCGGCGCTTACCTCAACCTGTATCTTGACTACGACCTACCCAAGATCTGGTACATCGAACACTCCTTGACCGTCGATTGGCGGGGGATGAATCGTTCGGCGATGCAGCGCTTTTTCGGACTCTCGGCGCAGTCGGCAGCGGCCCTTGGCACCTCAAGCTGGAGCCCCGCTGGCGGCAGCCAACAGGTCTCGGCCAACTACTCAATCTTTGTTCCGACCAGCCAGCACACCGGTATTGCCGCATCGCTTGAGTACGCGCACCTGCTTGGCGATGCCGCCCACAGCCCGCTGGTCACCCAGTACGGCAGCCGCAATCAACTGGAACAATCGATCGCCTTCATCTACCACTTCTGACTTCCAGCAGCCCATAGCACTCAGGCCTGCAGCAGCATCACCAACAATGGTGCGGCAGCCACGTTCAAGACGCCGGCCATCACCATCACCAACCCAGCGATTGCGCCCTCACTCTCGCCCAGCTCGCGCGCCTTGGCCACGCCCATGCCGTGCGCACCCATACCGAACAAGGCACCTCGCGCCATTGCACTGCGCACCGGCAACAGCTTGAGCAACAACTGCCCACATAGCGAACCGCAGACACCGGTGATGATCACAAACACCGCGGTCAGCTCGGGGATGCCGCCGATGCGCCCGGATACGTCCATCGCGAACGGCGTGGTTACCGAGCGCGGCGCCAAGCTCAAGCGCAGTTCCGGCGACAGATGCAGGGCGGTGGCCATCATCCAGGCAGCGACAATCGCCACGCCGCTGCCGACCACCACTCCAGCACCCAGCACCTTCCAGTGCCGCGCGATCAACGCCCGCTGCTGATGGATGGGCACTGCAAATGCCACGGTTGCCGGCCCCAACATCGCCACCAGCCAATGCGTGCCACGCAGGTAGTCGTGATAGTTGGCGTGCAACAACAGGGCCAAGCCCAGCAAAACCAGCGGCGCAATGATCAAGGGCGAAGCCCAGGCCTTGCCGCTACGCAGATACAGCTTCTTGGCCAGCAGGTAGACCGCCACCGTCAGCACCGCCCATAACAACGGCCACAGCAACTGTGCCGGCTGCTGCATCAGCTTCTCAACGCTCATGACGCTGACTCCAGCGCAGCAGCAGTTCGACGGTCACCGCCGTGCTTGCCATGACCAACAAGGTTCCGGTCACAACCACCAGCAACAGCTTCAGGCCGAGCCAGCCGAACATCTGCCGGTTGTCGAGCAGGATCATTGCCGCCGGCACGAAGAACAACAGCATTTCCGCCAGCAACCACTGCGCACCGCGCGTGAACGAGCGTGGTGACAACCAACGCATGGCGAAGGCCAGCAGCAGCACCAGCAAGCCAACGATGCCAGCTGGCACGGGCACAGCCAAGCGCTGCATCGACGTCTGAGCGAGCAGCCAGATCACCACCAGAACGCCGATCTGCAAGCAGGCGCTACGGCGTAAGCCACGCCGCAGGCCCAGTTGGCCGCGGCGCAAAGACGACATCAAGGTTTCCATTCCCCCCTATGTACGCCGGGCTGATCTATAAATAAAATGAATTCATTGCATCCAATGGATTCCATCTAAGAATGGACATCAGACAGCTACGCATGCTGGTGGAAGTGGTCCGCCATGACGGCTTTTCAGCGGCCGCCGAGGCGGTGTTCGCAACCCAGCCAACCATCAGCAAGGCGATCCGCCAGCTGGAGGACGAGCTGGGTGAAGTGCTGCTGCAGCGCTCCCGCAATGGTGTGCGGCTGACCCCGGCCGGGCAGATCGTCTATCGGCGTGCTTTGGCCCTGCTAGGCGAGCGCGAGGACATGCTGCGTGAGCTGGAAGAACTGCGCGACCTGCAGCGCGGCGAACTGCATCTCGGCCTGGCTTCGCTCGGCAGCGACATCCTGTTCGCGCCGGTATTTGCCCGCTTCCGCCAGCTCTACCCGCAGATCGAGCTGCGCGTACTCGAACGCGGCAGCGAAGCACTGGAGGAAAGCCTGCGTGCAGGTGAAATCGAACTGGCCGCCAGTCTGCTGCCGGTTGCCGATGACCTGCAATGGCAAGCCGTGCGCACCGAGCCACTGGTTGCCCTGCTGCCGCGGCAGCATCCACTGGCCGGTGCGGCCAGCCTGCAGCTGCAGGACCTGGCCGACGTCCCCTTTGTGCTGTTCGAGAAGGGTTTCCTGCTGAACCGGCACATCATCCAGGCCTGCCAGGCACGTGGCTTCAGCCCGCGCGAAGTCACCCGCAGTGGGCAACCTGACTTCATCGTCGCGCTGGTCGCAGCCGGCCTGGGCGTGGCCCTGCTGCCACGCATGATCGCCAACGCCCGCCCACGTGCAGATGTGGTGATCGTGCCACTGGATGAGCCGGAACTGGACTGGAAAATGGTGTTGGCCTGGCGTCGCGGCGGCTATCTGTCCACCGCGGCGCAGGCATGGCTACGGCTGGTGGAAGCACAGCACAACCAAGCCGATTGAGACTCAGGCCGTCGACATCTTCCGCGGCCCCTGCAAGCGCTGCGCCACCTGCGCAGCATCTACCGCGCGGTCATACAGAAAGCCCTGACCAATCCGGTAACCGGCCTCGATCAGGATCTGCCGTTGACTGGCGTTCTCCACCCCCTCGGCGACCAGATCCAGACGCAGGCTCGGCCCAAGCTTGCCGACCGCTTCGACTATCGCGCGGATCGACGGCTCATCCACCATGCGTGCGACAAAGCTGCGATCGATCTTGAGTACATCAATCGGGTAGTCGCGCAGATGTGCCAACGAGGAATGCCCGGTACCAAAGTCATCCAGTGCGATCCGCATGCCTGCTTCCTTCAGCAAACCCAATGCACGGGCGACAAATGCAGAGCCACGATCGGTCAGCACCTGCTCGGTTACCTCCAACTCAATCAACACCGGATCAACATCGAAGCGCTGCAATTTCTCCAGCAGGGTTTCAGCAAAGTCATCACGGAGAAACTCCACCGGCGCTGCATTGATCGCGATCGGCAGCACCTCCAGGCCCTGCGCCTGCCAGGCACAGATATCAGCCAATACCTGCTGATGCATGGACTCTGCCAAACGTGACGCCAGGTCATAGTCGCGAAAGGCCTCGTCGAGCTGACAGTCTTCGCCCATTTCCCGGCTTTCACCGCAAGGCCAACGCAGCAGCGCCTCGTAGCCAACCACGCGACCATCCTGCAGGTTCACCTTCGGCTGATAGTGCGGCACCACGCCACCATCGCGCACCAACTGGCGCGCCATCAGCCGCTGATTCGCCGCCAGCTCGGCTATGGCCATCAACCGGCGGCTGTACAAGCGCACGCCTCCGCGCCCATTGGCTTTCAGATCATTCAATGCGGTGTCGGCGGCTTTCAACAGCTCTGCGGGATCACGCGCATCGCGCGGATACAGCGCACAGCCAATACTCATTCCGGTGTTGATCACTTGCCCTGCGTAAGTCACCGAGCTTTCCGCCAGCAAACTGATACGTTCTGCAACCTGCAGCAACTCGACTTCACCGCTGGTGTCTTCGAGGACAACGGCAAATTCATCGCCACCCAAGCGCGTCACCAATGCCGTGTCGGGCAGCTGTCCGGCCACACGCTTGGCCAACACACGCAGCAGATGATCGCCGGCCGGGTGACCCAGCGTGTCGTTTACGTGCTTGAAATGATCCAGATCGATGATCATCAAGCCCAAGGTGCCGTTGCGCTCACGATGCCGCTGCAAGCTTATTCGCAACCTGCGGTTGAACGAGCGTCGATTGGGTAAGCCGGTCAGTTCATCGATCTCGCAGGCGATACGCAGCCGCTGCTCGGCCTGCTGTTGCCCACTGACATCACGCGATACACACAGGACGCCGTTCACCTGTCCTTGCCCATCAAACATCGGGGTAAGAATATTGTCCCAGAACTGCGACTGCGTGCCTTCACTGCCAGTCTGTCCCGCAAACCTTGCCGCCCGCCCACTCGCCGCCTGAGCCAATGCGCGGCGTCCCTTCTTGCGAAACGCCGCTGGCAACAGATCCGTCCACGGCATCCCGAACTCATGCGCATCCTGCGCCAACCCGGAGACCAGGCAGCCGGACCGATTCATATGCCGCACCGTGCCATCGATGTTGATCACCTGGATGCAATCCATGCTGGCGTCCAGCATGCGGTGCTGCAGATCAAGGCTCTGCTCCAGGGAATGACGTAGATGGCGCCTTGCACTGACGTCCGTCATCGTCACAGCCTGCAACGGCACCTCTGCGCCCGGGCTCCCCAGACGTACCTCAAACCAATGCTCGAGGCCCGCTTCATCCTGCAAACGGCATTCAAACGCCGGCGCATGCCCACGCAGCAGAAACTCACGCCAAGCCGCTATCGCCTGCACACGCTCATCGGCGTGCACACGCTCCAGCCAGTCACGTGAACTGCCCAGCGCAGCATCGTTGCCAAAGAACTCACGCCAACGCAGATTGGCTTGCACAGGCACACCATCGTGAACCATCGCCGCCATCTGCGGCAATGCGTCCAACACCGCCTGCAACTGCACATATAGATCAGCCAATCGCGCCCTCCCTGGTGACGGCTGAACAGCCTCATCCCAACGCATTGCACTTCCCCCTGATGCACTGCCCGTATCGAACAAGGAGCGGGGACATCATGCAGGACGGAAGACCTGAAAGAAGTGAAGACCGCGTGTGCACCGCAAACGCCGAAATCGATTACAGCCGCGTGACACGTCGTAAGAAAACTACCTATCCCCGCCCTGCTTCGTCCCTTCGCGGCGGCTGGCAGCCCCATCCCCTCGCGAGTTCACACTTTTACCAGGGCCGCATCAAGAACCTACCCAACAGCAGACGCCCCATCAGCTAGCGTCTGGAGGGCCAGGCAACCACAACATAGCCTAGAGGACCCAGGTGAGCCGCCGATACTGTCCCTCGGCCCGTTCTGAATAGCCGCGTGTCGCTTCTAATACGAAGCCGATTCATCCTCACCTCGATCTCACGCTTGGGCGCCTGTAAGAACCTTGGTGAATAGACACGATAGGGATTTTTCGCACTCGGCCCCCATCGCCTGGCGAAAAAGAAAATAAAGATGGCCGGCGCGAGCGCGAAAAAGACGACCAGCGAATTCGAACTATCCCGACGAATCGCTGCACAAGTGCGGCGAGCAACCAGCGTCATAAAAACAGTAAGCGGGCGCGCTCGCGTGCGTTCATCCAATTGCACAGCGCGCTACCGCGAGGTCTCGCCGCCGATGCCCGTGCAGTGCTCGCGCTCACCAAGCAGAAATCGGCACGCGTAAGCCGCACATCAATTGCCAATAATTTCCATCAGCACCATCACTTCCCGCCGCCGGCCATCTGGGAAATACCTACAGCCGAATTCAGTCGCGCAACATAACCTTCTCGGCTCAATTCGAAGCTTCAAGACCTATCGATAAATCTCAAATACAACGCGCCAGCATGCAATCGAAGTATCAACCGCCGTGCCCGGCCGCAGTTTCCTACGATGCACGTCGCCATCCAAGTGGGATCCGCCGAGGGTCTGCGGCAGTTGGATACTCGCCACTAATTGCTTGCAGGAAGCGTAGAAGCGCTCTCCACAGCTGGCTGATGAAGTACATCGCTCAGCAATCGGATCCCAAGGACGCCGTTGCCGATCAAGCGCTGCGTCGTCGGTGAAAACCAAAGCGATGAAAGTCAATCAACAGCAACATTGAACAGCAGCTGGCGCTGCCAATCTCGCCATCCAAATCGCGCACCTTCAAAAACCTGCTTCACCACCGCGCTTGCTTGCCTTCATGGCAGCGAGTCCTTTCCACCCAATCATGCACAGACCGCATGACCCAACCAGCGCGCTCGCAACAGTGACGCGCAAACCCTGACAACAGGGCCGCGATCAGTGCTGCACGCGATCCGGAGCCAACATGACGCGCTCCACAGCCACTGACGCTCTTGATCGAAACGCCTGCGGCACCAAAAACAGCGCCGGCGCCCCCTCAACGAATAGGAAAACCAGATGAGCTCCACTACCCGCAACATTCTCAAGACCTCTGCACTGGCCCTCGCACTGTCCTGCCTGGTAGCACCGGCAGCCCAGGCAGCTTCAGGCTCCATCACCTTCAAGGGCGAGATCGTCCAATCCACCTGCGACGTAAGCACGGCCAGCGTCGACCAGACGGTCACCATCGGCACCTTCCCGACCACCCTGTTCAAGGAAGCCGGCGATGTGTCCTCGCCAAAGAGCTTCGATATCAACATGGAGAACTGCGAAGCAGGCACCTATACGCTCCGCTTTGACGGCACCACGCCGACGGGTCATCCGGAACTGCTTGCGGTCAACAAGGCAACAGGCGTTGGCATCGAAGTTCTGGACAACAACGACAAGGTATTCCCGATCAACCAGGACCTGACTGACCCGGCACTGGTAACGGTCGCTGCCAATGGCAAGGCCACCGTCAATCTGAAGGCGCGCTACAAGTCCTTTGAGAAGGACGTTGGCGCAGGCGCCGCCGACGCCAACTCGACGTTCTCGATCGAGTACCGCTAATTTCTCCGCGGGGCCGCCAGCAACGTATCGCCGTTGGCGGCCCCGCGGCCCTGCGCTTGAGCACTCGCTCCCATCACCAAACATCATGGCAAGCCGAATGACCTCCATGCACGCCCCGTTCCACCATGTAGCGAGATGGCCTCTTGCCTTGATCATGCTGCTCTCCTTGTCATTGTCTGATGCTGCGCATGCGGCAGTGCAGGTGCAGGCCACACGCGTGATCTATGACGCCAGGTCCGCGTCCGCTGCGGTGACGCTCTCCAACAAAAGCACCCTTCCTTACATGGTTCAGACCTGGCTGGACACTGGCAACGATTCAGTTGTTCAACACGAGCTGCCAATGGTGATCACTCCACCGCTGATGCAGCTGGCACCAGGCGAACAGGCCGTTGTTCGAACGATCTACGCTGGCAGCGGACTTCCAGACGACAAGGAATCGCTGCTGTGGATCAACGTGCAGGAGATCCCGCCCAGCGCAGAAACCGACAACGTCCTGCAGGTAGCCATCCGTACCCGCATCAAGCTGTTCTACCGCCCGCTTGACCTCCACAAGACCCTGGATGAAGCCGCACGCAGCTTGCAGTGGCGTATAGACGGCCAGAGGCTGGAGGTTCACAACAGCAGCCCGTTGCATATCACCTTCTCGCACCTGCAAGGAGTGGCAACCGCCGGTATCGGAAACGAAATCGACCTGGACATGATTGCACCGGGCCAGACGCTCTCGGTCCCGCTGTCCAAGCTCAAGCTCAACAGCACCAACTCATTGAGCTTTGGCTACATCAACGACTACGGCGGCATCAGCGATGTCAACGACGTGTCACTGCGATCTTAAGTAAATCCCCGATCCACTTCGCGATTTCCATCATGCTTCGCAGAATCCGTGTAAAGCTGCGGAGGGGCAGTGCTGCCCCTCGCTTGGCACCGCTCGCAGTCGCCCTCAACGCAATGTGCGTCGGCACCGCGGTTGCCGCATCAAACTTCAATCTGGACTTCCTGCGCAGCGATGCCAGCCACAGCGATGTCGCTGCCCTATCCAGCCCCGGTGCCATCCTCCCAGGCACCTATCCCTTCGCCATCTATCTCAATGGCAATGAGGTAGCCCGCGAAGATATCGCATTTGCGGTATCCCGGATCGGTCAGACCGAGCCCTGCCTACGGCGCACCCGCCTCGAGCATTGGGGCATCCGCCTGGAGAGCCTGAATAACGGAGCAGCCGACGTATCTGACTGTGTCGCACTTGTCACTACTATCCCCGAAGCGGGAGTAAGCTACAACGGCAACCAACAGCGGCTGGATCTGCGTATTCCGCAGGTGCATCTCCTCAACCTGCCACGCGGCCATATTCCGCAGGCGCTGCGTGACCAGGGTATCAATGCGTTATTGGTCGACTATGCATTCAATGGCGCACACAACGACCACGCAAGACAACGCCGCGATGACTATTTTTTTGCGTCCATCAACAGCACGCTCAATGCGGGCATGTGGCGCTTCCGGCATACCGCCAGTGGCAGCCGATCAAACAGTGACCGGGGAACGCATTGGAGCACGCAGGGCTTTCGTGCAGAAACCGATCTGGGCTCGTCGCACAGCAGATTGACACTTGGCGATACATACACCGCGTACGGTGTCTTTGACAGCGTTCGCTTCCGCGGCGTGCAGATATCCAACGATGATGAAATGCTGCCTTACAGCCAGCGTAGCTACGCGCCGGTTGTACGCGGTATCGCCACCAGCAATGCACGCATTGAGATCCGTCAGGACGGAAGCCTGATTTATGCATTGAACGTTGCCCCGGGCGCATTTCAGATCGACGACATCGTCCCCAACCGGTTGAGCGGCGAGCTGGAGGTTTCCATCGTCGAAGCGGATGGCTCGTTGCAACGTTACAAACAGTCCTTTTCCGCAGTCGAAACAATGCTACGCCCCGGCCTATTGCACTATGAGCTCAGCGCTGGCGAACTGCGCGCCGGCTACGACCGCTACCAGCCGCGCTTTGTACAGGCCACAGCAGCGCGAGGCCTGGCATCGGACACCACGCCTTATGCGGGCCTTCTTTTGTCCGAGAACTACAGCGCAATAGCGGTTGGCGCGGCACAAAGCCTCGGCCAGCTTGGCTCGGCCTCCATCGATATAGTCCACGCCCGCACCCGACTTGCCCAAGGCAGAGTCAGCAACGGCCAGAGCTATCGATTCCTGTACTCAAAATCTCTGAATGCACATGGCACTGAGTTCCGCCTGGTCGGCCATCGCTACTCCACCTCCGGCTACTACGATTTCAACGACGCGTCCGCGGAACGCGCACAGTGGCGTCACGGCTACTACGAGACCCGCTACGACGACCAATTCGAACCTAACGACCACGCCACACCGTGGGCGCAGCCGCAGCAACAACTAATCCGCAGCCAGCGTTACCACAACAAACGCAACCGCTTGGAAATCGCGTTGAACCAACGCATCTCGGACGGCTATTCGCTCAACGCCAGTTACAACAACCAGAACTACTGGGGTGCCGGTGAGCGCGAACGCGAGTTGCAGCTGGGCTTGAATGGCCATATTGGAGCCGTCAACTACGGTGTTTTCCTTCGCCATAGCCAAGGCCGTTATCGCGACGCGGACCGCTCGTTCGGCCTGACCTTGTCGCTCCCCCTGGATCGCTTGGGCCTGCGCCACGGCAGCGGCTCCGCATCCTACAGCCACTCCCGGCAAAGCGGCGCCAGCTACCAAACCGGTATCAATGGCTCACTGCTCGACCGCGACCGGCTCAGCTATGGCCTCAATATCGGCAAAACCGACAGCGGCAATACCGGCTCGGCAAACCTGCGTTACATGGGCAGCAAAGGTGTGGCGACCATCGGCGCTACGCATGCAGATGCTTACTCGCAGATCAGTTGGGGAATACGCGGCGGCTGGGTACTGCACCGCAACGGCCTGACATTCGCGCAATCACTGCACAGGACCAATGTGCTGGTGCATGCACAGGACGGTGCAGGTCTTGGCCTGGAGAACCAGCCTGGGGTCCGTCTGGACCGACGTGGCTACGGATTGCTCAGCGGGATCAGCGCCTATCGCAGCAACCGCGTTGCGCTGCGCACCGACGATCTGGGCGCTGACATCGACGCCAGCAAGGTTTCCAGGAACGTTGTCCCCACACGTGGTGCGTTGGCGCGTATTGACTTCGAAACCCGCCGCGGCATCAGCGTGATGATCCAGCCGATTCTGGTCGAAGACATTCGAGTACCGCTGGGAGCGACAGTGTTCGGCGACGATGGACTGAGTCGAGGCATTGCTGGCCCGAACGGCGAAATATTCGTCAGTGGCGTGCACCTGGGTGAACGCCTCTCGGTCCGCTGGGGCAGCAAGCCGGATCAGCGCTGCGAAATGCAACTCAACCAATCGTTGCCAGCTACGTCCAACCGAACCCTGCCCGGCTACCGTCGCGTTGAACTGCACTGCACTCCACCAGGCCAATCACAAAAAATTTGAAGATGAAGAAACCATTTATCCAGGTACTTGCGGCACTGCTATTTCTACTGGCCTTGCCGAACGCCGCTTGGGCACTGTCCTGCAAGGACGCCATGACCGAATCTGTCAACCAGGTGATTCCGCTGCTGGATGAGATCATCATTTCAAAAGGTGATGCGGTCCGCGGCAGGTTGCTGTGGCGCTCAGACGACTACACGGTTAGCTTCCGCTGCGTGGACGCTCAGGGTGCACCGCAGGGCGAAGACGCGTACTTCTACTGGGATCCGGATCGAACCGTCGCGCAGATTCATCCATCCATTGAGATTGGCGTGACCATGAAACATATTGACTACAAGATCAACGGTGGAAACCCACGAATACTCGCTGGCCGGGGAACTGCGCCACCGGCAAACCGCCAGAACTGCAAGATGTACTGGAACAACTCCAAGGCAAAAAAGTGCGCCACCTCGATGGCGTTGAACGTCACCTTCTCCATCTACATCAAGGCAACTGGCAGCCCACCACCGCAGAACGGGCATATCAACAACTACGGTGTCTACGACCTGTTCCAGGTAGATGGAGAAGGCGGCTTGAATACCGCGCCAAATTCAAACTTCCGCGCAGGCGTATCAGGCCTCGGGCAGATCCACTTCATCGCCTGCAGCCCGAACATATCGGTTATTGGAAACTCTGGAAGCACGGTGAACTTCGGCCGCATCCCGATTGCCGACATCAACAAGGGAGCGATCCAGTCGCAGGTACCCTTCCAGATCCAGGTCGACATGACCCACCCAGGCGCGGGCAATGAATGCAGCAACCGAATGCTGGTCGCCTCGATCAGTACACTGAACGTGGTCAAGGATGGCAGCATCATCATTCCCAAGATCAACGGTGGCTACGGCATTGCGATATCCGCGGCGGATACACCGGCGCACTTCATCCAGCTCAAAAAATCCATCCCACTGGGCCCGGTCAACAACGCGCTGATGAACTATGACTTCCTCGCCTCGCTGATCTGGACCGAAGACACCGCCAAGCTTGGCCCGTTCTCGGCAACCGCGACCGTCAACGTGACATTCCGTTGATGTCGCGGTAGCAGCAACAAGGGCGTCGATAGACTTCGACGCTCTTGCTCCATCGTCGCGCCGCAAACACATCATCCCAACGCCAGCGCCACGATGACGCCGAGTGCCAACAGGATCAGTACCACGCCAGAGATTCTCTCCAGCCATGGCAGCACCTTGGAAAAGCGACGCAGTACCGCGTGGTTGCCGATCAGCACCGCCACCAGCAAATCCCACAGCAGCACCACACTGAACATCCATGCGCCATAGATGATCTTCCATCCCGTATTGGCATGCGTGCCGGTCAGCATGGCCGCCAGACTGGCGTAGAACAGGGCATTCTTCGGATTGAGAACGCCGGAAACAAAGCCCATTCCGGCAGCGCGCAACCACGACGACGCGGCAGCACTTGCAGAGCGCTGCGTAGATCCGTTCGGAATGACTTGCAAGGAGTTCGCGCCCGCATGGCGGAGGAACAACCCGCCCAGATAGAGCAGATACAGGCAGCCGGCAAGCTGCAGGCTTATGAAAAGCACGCTTCCCGGGCGCAACGCTGAGAAGCCGGCAAACGCAGCAACAATGAAGACCGCATTCGCCAACGCGATGCCCAGGCATGCCCCGCTCGCGACACGCCAGCCCGACGCAGCGGAGCTGCGGGCAATAAGAAAGAAATCAGGGCCGGGGGATAGCAGCGCCAGAAAATGGGCTGCGGCAATCAGCAAAAACTGCTGCATACGGGGCGCACTTCGCGGAAAGTCAGTCCCGCAAGTGTGGTGTTGCCTTCCGTCCCGTGTATTGAACGAAATTGCTGTTGGCTAGGCCCGATAGCGGCCCGGAGTCACCCCAGCATGCGCCTTGAATGCGCGCTGGAAATGGCTCTGATCGGCAAAACCCAAGCGATACGCGATGTCAGCCAGGTCGGCCCCGGCCTGCAGCTGCCCGCGTGCCTGATTTACACGCTGGTTCAACTGCCAGGCGTGCGGGGTAAGCCCTGTTGCTGCGCGAAATGCCCGGATCAGGTGATAACGGCTCATGCCCGCCATCTGCGCCAGTTCGGTGAGCGACTGCAGATCGCCGCTTTGCTGAAGCAACCTGTCCAGCACCGGCCGCAGTTGCCGACAGTACTCCGCCGCTTCAGGCGCGGCTGATATCTGCTGCGCGTCCGCATCATCCCAATCGCCGACAAACTCGATCAGCGCGGTTTCCTTCTCCTCCGTCCCAGCGCTGGAGAACAACAACGCATTGAGTTGGCAGAACCGCGCATAGAGGGACGGTCTTGAGCTGATCCGAACAACAGCCATTGCCACATCATCCTGCTGGCTGCCGCCTTCCTGCCGCACGACATCCAACCAACGCGCATCCAGATGCAGCATCTGGTAACTCCAGGCGCGCCCGGCCTGCGGATTGCACGCGTGCACACGCATCGGCGGCACAAACACCAACGATCCAGGATGCAGCGCTACCGGTCCATCAGCAGCACCGGTGAACACACTGCTGCCCTTGTCGACCGCGCCAATCGAAAACGTCGGATGGCTATGCGGCCGATAGCAGGCGCGCGAGTCGCAGCCCAGCCGACTCTCTACGTAGGGCATTGCCGGGTCGCGCCAGAAGCGGGTTGAATTCATGGCTCCACTCAAGACAGTTCCAACAGGTCGTACTTGAACATCGGGCCAATCTATCGCGAACAGCAACCGCCAGGTGCTTGTCTACTGCCCCTCCGCCGGCCATCTATATTTTTACCCGGATTTTATTGATGAGAATATTTAACCCGGGTAATATTCAGCGCATGGACCAGAACCCGCCAATCACCTACACCGCTTTCCTGAACGGGCGACGCCTCAGTGCAGGCCCATTGCACGAGGTTGCCGTGGCTGCACTGCGGGCGCAGCAGAAGCAGCCCGACGCGCACCCATTGGTGTTCAGCAATGCTACCGGCCAGTGTGCTGACCTCGACCTGCGCGGCGGCGAGGACGCCATCGCTGCACGCTACACCGTGCCTGCTCCGGTCCACCCGCCCAAAGGCCGTGGTCGCCCCAAACTCGGCGTGGTCGCACGCGAAGTGACCCTGCTGCCGGAACACTGGGACTGGCTCGCAGCGCAGCCCGGCGGCGCCTCCGTGGCCTTGCGCAAGCTTGTGCACGAAGCACGACGCAAAGGCGGCGGTTTGGACCAGATGCGCGAAGCGCGCGACCGCGCGTATCACGCCATGTCCACGCTGGCCGGCGATCTGGCCGGTTTCGAGGAAGCAGCGCGTGCGCTGTTTGCCGGTGACCACGAGCGACTGGTGGCGCAGATGACTGCATGGCCGGAAGACGTGCGGGCCTACGTACTGCAGCTCGCCGAACCATCCCCCGGCTAAGTCCGACCTCTTCCTGTTGTTCTTGTAACCAGTGCGCGGCTTTGGCCCGCAGCGCTGCGGGCACACGCACGCCCGCGATCCATGAGAGCCCACATGAGCACGCCAGAAACCCCCTCTATCGCAAAGCCGGCGCCAACGCTGCGCATGCATTACCTGGCACTGCTGACACCCTTGTTACTGACCCACGCACTGCAAAGCGCGGGAGGACTGCTCGATGGCTTCTGGCTGGGAAGCCTGCTGGGCATGCGCGGCATAGCAACGGCCGCATCGTTCTTTCCCGTGTTCTTCCTGCTGCTTTCGCTGATCATCGGTCTGGGCGCAGGTGCGACCATCCTTGCGGGACAGGCATGCGGCGCCGGTGATCCGGCACAGCTGCGGCGTGTGGCTGCGACAGCCTTCGTCGCCGCGCTTGGCGTCGGACTTGCAGTCGCGGTGGCCGGGGCGTGGTCTGCACCGTGGTTGATGCAAGCACTGGGCACACCGCAAGACATTCTGCCGGCAGCAGTCCTGTATGCACGCGCCATGTTGCTGGTGATGCCTTTCGTGTTTGTCACGTGGACGGGACTGTCCCTGAGCCGCGGCACCGGCGACGCGCTTTCGCCGATGTGGGCATTGCTGGCCGCGACACTGATGGGCGCGGTGTGCATGCCACTGTTCGTCGCTGGTACGCCATTGGGAGCGGCTGGCGTGGCGGTCTCAACGCTTTTCGCGCAGCTGACGGCACTCACCGTCTTGATCCGGCGCTGGCGTCAGCACGGCCATCCGCTGGCCCCCGGCTCGGGGTGGCAGGACTGCAAACCAAGTGCAGCCATCGCCAAACGCATACTGCGCATCGGCCTGCCGGCTGCATTGCAGATGCTGGCACTGGCGCTTGCTGAGATCGTGTTGCTCGGTCTGGTAAACCGTCACGGCTCGACCGCAACCGCAGCCTATGGAGCGGCTACGCAGGTTCTGAGCTGGGTGCAGTTCCCGGCGATGGGCCTGGGCATTGCCGCAACGATCTTCAGCGCGCACGCAGTTGGCGCGGGACGACGCGAAAGGCTATCAGCGATCGTGGCTATGGGACTGCGCTTGAACGCCGTGGTCACCGCATTGTTCGTGTTGGCTGCACATCTGCTGGCACCCCTCGCCCTGCGTGTATTCCTGGAGCCCGGGCCCGTACTTGATCTGTCAGTCAGCATCGTGCGCACCGTCGCCTGGAGTGTGCTGTTGCTCGGATGGAGCAACGTCCTGGTGGGCTCGATGCGTGCGAGTGGTGCGGCGTTGCTGCCGGCACTGCTGAGCATGCTTGCAATCGGTGGCGTCGAATGGCCGGTTGCCGTGGTGCTGGAAGCGCACTTCGGCCTGCCCGGCGTGTTCTGGGCCTGCCCTGTCGCATTCCTGACCATGCTCGTACTGCACAGCCTCTACTACCGCCACAAGGAGAAGAAAGATGGATGCGCCCCTCAGCCACACCTCGCGTCAAGCACGACGGATGCTCGCACGACAGGCACGTGACGCCTTCCCGCCGATGGGCATCTACACCATCCGCGACCGATCCAGCGGCTATCGCGTGCTCGGCGCAAGCCGCAATGTGCCCGCGGCGCTGAATCGTGCGCGCTTCGAGCTGGGCATGGGCAAGTACGCCGACCGCGTGCTGCAAGCTGAGTGGAACCGCAGCGGCGCAGACGGGCTCGACTTCGACGTGCTGGAACTTGTGAAGGAACGCGAGGATGCAAACTTCGACTACGCGGGCGAGCTGAAGGCACTGGAGCAGATCTACCGCGAACTGGAAGGGCTGGCGCCATGAGTGAAAGCGCCCTGCAGATGTATGCATAAGTTCGATAAGCGCCGACTCAGCCGCCAGCCCTGGTACTGCGCCTCACCGCTTTCAATTTGGCTACGTCCTGCTTCAACCGGCCAGCGCCCGCGGCCTTGAGCAGGCGCTGGAAGGTCGGGCATTCCACGTGATTTTCAGCAGGGCATGCGGCGGCATGGCGCAGGCCCTCACTCATGGCTCGCAAGCGCTTCACGGTCGCGTCGATCTCATCGGCCTTGGCCAGCAGCAGCGCCCGATCCACGCGCGGAGCCCCCTGCGGCGAGAGCATGGCCTGGATCTCGTCCAGCGACAGCCCGCCGGCCTGGCCCAAGGCGATCAAGTCCAACTGGTCGAGCACGTCAGCGGCAAAGTGCCGACGACCACCAGCGGCGCGGCTCGCCACGATCAGGCCCTTGTTTTCGTAATAGCGCAGCGTGGAGGACGCCAACCCCGTGCGCTTGGCGACTTCGGCAATGTCCATCGCAGCCCCTTGACTTGAAGTTGACTTCAACTTTTACCATGCCGATGTCAGCAGATGAATCGATTGCAAAGGAACCGACATGACGTGGATGGAAGTGTTGCGGCTGGTACTGGTTGGAATCGGGGCGACAGCGGTGATGGATGTCTGGACACAGACCCTCAAGCGGCTGGGCGCCGCCACGCTCGACTACGCACTGGTCGGGCGCTGGGCAGGGCACCTGGGCCGTGGCACGTTCGCACACGCCAGCATCAGGCAGGCTGCAGCAATACCACGCGAGAGGCTGCTTGGCTGGGTCATCCACTACGCCATCGGCATCGCTTTCGCGGCGCTGTTGGTGTCAGTTGCAGGCTGGTCCTGGTTGCACCATCCCTCCCTGCTGCCGGCCTTGGTCGTGGGCGCGGCAACCGTCGTCGCACCGCTGTTCGTCATGCAACCGGCAATGGGCGCTGGGTCCATGGCATCAAAGACGCCAACGCCGTTGAAGAACTGCCTGCGTAGCTTGGCTACGCATACGGTGTTCGGGTTGGGGCTCTATCTTTCGGCTACGCTGATCGTGTTCTGTGAGGCTTGATATGACGACCAATGAAATCCGCTTTCGCGACGGCGCTGCCTATGAGCGCTACATGGGCGTGTGGAGCCAGCTTGTTGGCGATGAGTTCCTCGATTGGCTAGCTCCAGCACCGCGTCAGCAATGGCTGGACGTCGGCTGCGGCAACGGTGCCTTTACCGGGATGGTGATCGGCCGCTGCGCGCCGAGCTCAATGCATGGTGTGGACCCATCCCGCGAACAGCTCGCCTATGCACACGCGCAGCCAGCGCTGCAGGCGGCAGTGTTTGAGCAAGGTGATGCGATGGCTCTGCCCTACCCCGATGCTGCCTTCGATGTCGCGGTGATGCCGCTGGTGATTTTCTTTGTCCCCGAGCCCGTCCGCGGCGTGGCAGAAATGGCGCGCGTGGTTCGCCCAGGCGGCATCGTCGCCGCATACGCCTGGGACATGCTGGGTGGCGGATTTCCCTATGAGATCCTGCTGGCCGAGATGCGTAGGCTTGGCCATGCAGTTCCGTCACCGCCCAGTCCTGAAGCCTCACGAATCGAGGTGTTGCAGGAGTTGTGGAGCGACGCTGGTTTGGAGGCGATTGAAACGCGCGAAATCGAGGTATCCCGTACCTTTGTCGATTTCGAAGATTTCTGGTCCACCGCGTTCGGCGCGCCAAGCGTCGGAACGACGCTTGGCGCGATGGCAGCCGAGGAGTGTGCGTTGCTCAAGGCTAGCGTCAGCACTCGTCTGCCGGTGGATGCTGATGGGCGTATCACCTGTCGCGCGCTTGCCAATGCAGTGAAGGGTCGCAGGCCCAATCAGGCTCGCCCTGAGTAAAGCAAACTCCCTCATTGCGAGTCATACGGCTTACTTCAGCGAAGCAGGTGATGCGCAGGCTTGGCGCTTGTATGTGGGAGCGGCGTAAGCCGCGAAGCTGACCTTGCTCTATCCCTGCCCGAGCCCCCCGCCATCTGATGATATGCGCGCTTCGCGGCTGACGCCGCTCCCACAAAACAAAAATCCGATGCCAGAGGTCTGGCATCGGATTCTGTGCAACTCAAACAATCAACCGGACAGCATCATGCGCTAAGCGAGCTTTTTGGCTTGTTACCGCCAGTTGCTACCGCGCCTTGCCAGACGCCCGATCACTCCCACTCGATCGTCGCCGGCGGCTTGCCGGAGATGTCGTAGACCACGCGCGAGACGCCGCGCAGTTCGTTGATGATGCGGTTGGAGACGCGGCCGAGGAAGTCGTACGGCAGGTGCGCCCAATGCGCGGTCATGAAGTCGATGGTCTCCACTGCGCGCAGTGCGATCACCCACTCATACGCACGTGCATCGCCAACCACGCCCACCGACTTGACCGGCAGGAACACGGCGAAGGCCTGGCTGGTTTTGTCGTACAGATCAGCAGCACGCAGTTCTTCGATGAAGATCGCATCGGCCTTGCCCAGCAGTTCGGCGTACTCACGCTTCACCTCGCCGAGGATGCGCACACCCAGACCCGGACCCGGGAACGGATGGCGGTAAACCATCGCACGCGGCAGGCCGAGTTCGACGCCGAGGCGGCGCACTTCGTCCTTGAACAGTTCGCGCAGCGGCTCAACCAGCTTGAGCTTCATGTCTTCCGGCAGGCCGCCCACGTTGTGGTGGCTCTTGATGACGTGCGCCTTGCCGGTCTTGCTGCCGGCCGACTCGATCACGTCCGGATAGATCGTGCCCTGCGCCAGCCACTTGGCATTGCTCAGCTTGTTGGACTCTTCATCGAAGATCTCGACGAACAGGTTGCCGATGACCTTGCGCTTGGCTTCCGGATCGCTGACGCCTTCCAGTGCCTTGAAGTAACGGTCAGCGGCATTCACGCGCACGACCTTGACGCCCATGTTGTCGGCCATCATCTTCATGACCTGGTCGCCTTCCTGGAAGCGCAGCAGGCCGGTGTCGACGAACACGCAGGTCAGCTGCTCGCCGATGGCCTTGTGCAGCAGTGCTGCAACCACCGAGGAATCAACGCCGCCGGACAGGCCGAGGATCACTTCATCGCTGCCAACCTGCTCGCGCACGCGGGCGATCTGGTCGTCGATGATGTTGGCTGCGGTCCACAGCGTGTCGCAACCACAGATGTCGGTGACGAAACGCTTCAGCAGTGCAGAGCCCTGCTTGGTGTGGGTCACTTCCGGGTGGAACTGCACGCCGTACCAGCGCTTGTCTTCGTTGGCCATCGCGGCCACCGGAATGCGATCGGTAACGGCAGTGATGGCAAAGCCCGGCGGCACGTGGGTGACGTGGTCACCGTGGCTCATCCACACATCCAGGCGCGGCTCGCCGTTATGGTCGGACAGGCCGCCCAGCAGCGCGTCGTTGCCGAGCAGCTTGACCTCGGCATGGCCGAACTCGCGCTGGTCAGCGGCTTCAGTACCACCGCCCAACTGCTTGGCCATGGTCTGCAGGCCGTAGCAGATGCCCAGCAGCGGCAGGCCGCTGTCGAACACTTCCTGCGGAGCAGCCGGCGCGCCGGGCAGCGTGGTGGTTTCCGGGCCGCCGGACAGGATGATGCCCTTGGCACCAAAGCTGGCGATCTCGGCCGGATCGTGGTCCCAGGCCCAGACTTCGCAGTACACACCGAACTCGCGGATGCGACGCGCGATCAGCTGCGTGTACTGTGCGCCGAAATCGAGGATGAGGATCTTGTCGTTATGGATGTTGGTCATAAAGCCCGGCAAGTGATCAATGAAAACGGGAGTCGATGCAAAACGAATGGCGGATAGAGAAAGAGGAACGGGACCAGGTCCACGTTCCTCTTCTGCTTACCGCATCAAGCGCGGTAGTTCGGCGGCTCTTTGGTGATCTGCACGTCGTGGACGTGGCTCTCACGCTGGCCGGCACCGCTGATCTTGACGAAGTTCGGCTTGGTACGCATTTCTTCGATGGTGGCGCAACCCACATAACCCATGGTCGCGCGCAGGCCACCGATGAGCTGATGGATGATGCCGCCAACCGGGCCACGATACGGCACGCGGCCTTCGATGCCTTCCGGCACCAGCTTGTCGGCAGTGGCGGCGTCCTGGAAGTAACGGTCCTTGGAACCCTTTTCCATCGCAGCCAGCGAACCCATGCCACGGTAGCTCTTGTAGGAGCGGCCCTGGAACAGTTCGGTTTCGCCCGGCGATTCCTCGGTACCGGCCAGCAGGCCGCCGATCATCACCGTCGACGCACCGGCGGCCAACGCCTTACCGATATCACCGGAGTAACGGATGCCACCATCGGCGATCAGCGGGATGCGATCCTGCAACGCTTCGGCAACCAGGTCGATCGCGGTGATCTGCGGCACGCCGACACCAGCGACAACGCGCGTGGTGCAGATCGAGCCCGGGCCGATACCAACCTTGACTGCATCGGCGCCGCAATCCAGCAATGCCAGTGCGGCGTCGCCGGTGCAGATGTTGCCGCCGATGACCTGTACGTTCGGGAAGTTCTTCTTCACCCAGCGCACGCGGTCCAGCACGCCCTGCGAATGGCCGTGCGCGGTGTCCACCACCAGCACGTCAACGCCGGCAGCAACCAGTGCTTCGACGCGGCGATCGGTGTCACCACCAACGCCGACCGCAGCGCCAACCAGCAGACGCGTTGCAGCGTCCTTGGCAGCGTTGGGGTTGTCGCTCTTCTTCTGGATGTCCTTGACCGTGATCAGGCCGCGCAGTTCAAACGCGTCGTTGACCACCAGCACTTTTTCGATGCGGTTCTTGTGCAGCAGCGACAGGACTTCGTCCGAGGCCGCGCCTTCCTTGACCGTGATCAGGCGATCCTTCTTGGTCATGATGTGGCGGACCGGATCGTCCAGCTCGGTTTCAAAGCGCATGTCACGGTGGGTGACGATGCCGGCCAGCTGGCCGTCGTTGCCCACCACCGGCACGCCGGAGATGTTGTGCGCCTGGGTCAGGGCCAACACATCACGGATCGTGGTTTCCGGACCAACGGTGATCGGGTCGCGGATGACGCCGGATTCGAACTTCTTGACCTTGGCAACTTCGGCAGCTTGCTGCTCGACGGTCAGGTTCTTGTGCAGAATGCCAATGCCGCCGATCTGGGCCATGGCGATGGCCAGGCGAGCTTCAGTGACGGTATCCATGGCGGCCGAGACAATCGGCAACTTCAACCGCAGGTCGCGCGTCAGCCGCGTGCCGAGGTCAACGTCCTTAGGCAGAACGATGGAGTGAGCGGGGACGAGAGAAACGTCATCGTACGTTAGTGCTTCAGCCTGGATGCGCAGCATCGGCGTGCCCGGTAGATGTGGGGAAGCGCGACATTTTACCCTTATTTGCCCGCCGATGTCAGGGGGCAAGTGCGACGCAGTGTCGCGCTGGCGGGGAGGTGTTCAGGGACCACGGCCTGTAGTGGGGGGGGGGGGGGGGGGGGGGGCGGGGAGCGGGGGGACCCCGCGGCGCGCCCGCTGGGGGGCGGGGGTTGAGATGGGGTGGGGGGGGTTGTGGGGGGGGGCGCCCGCCCCCCCGCCGCCGTGGCCCGCCCGCCCCCCCCCGCCCCCCCCCCCCCCCCCCCCCCCCCCCCCCCCCCCCCCCCCCCCACTACATTGATGCTGTGCTGGGAAAGCTTCTGCCGAGCATGGCTCGGCACTACATTGATGCTGTGCTGGGAAAGCCTCTGCCGAGCATGGCTCGGCACTACAGGGCCTTAGAACTTCAAGCCTTCGGCGCTGGCCTCGGCCGCTTCGATCGTGTTCTGCATCAGCGTGGCCACGGTCATCGGGCCAACGCCGCCCGGCACCGGGGTGATCCAGCTGGCCCGCTGCGCTGCGGCTTCAAAGCCGACATCGCCTACCAGGCGACCATCGTCCAGACGGTTGATACCGACGTCGATCACCACCGCGCCCGGCTTCACCCATTCACCCGGAATCAGCTGCGGAATGCCCACCGCGACGACCAGGATGTCGGCGTTGCGCACGGCCTGTTCCAGCACGTCCTTGGGGGTGAACTTGTGGCAGCTGGTCACCGTGCAACCGGCAATCAACAGCTCCAGCCCCATCGGCCGGCCGACATGATTACTGACGCCGACGATGGTGGCATTGCGGCCGCGTACCGGCTGGTCGGTGTGGCCGAGCAGCGTGGTGATGCCGCGCGGCGTGCACGGGCGCAGGCCGAACTCGCGCAGCACCAGATGACCAACGTTCTGCGGATGGAAGCCATCCACGTCCTTGCGCGGGTCAATGCGCTGGATCAGCCGATTGGCATCAGGGATGCCCGGCAGCGGCAGCTGGATGAGGATGCCGTGGATCTTCGGATCAGCATTGAGCTGGTCGATCAGCTCCAGCAGCTGGGCCTCGCTGGTGCCTTCCGGCAAGTCGTAGTCAAACGCCTCGATGCCGACCTTTTCGGCAGCACGGCGCTTGTTGCGCACGTACACCGAAGACGCCGGGTCGCCGCCCACCAGCACCACCGCCAGACCAGGGCGGGTACCGCCAGCGGCCAGGCGGGCGTCGACGCGCACCTTCAAATCGTCGAGCAGTTCCTCGGCGATGCGGCGGCCATCAAGGATGCGGGAGGTCTGGGTGGAGGCGTCGGCGAGGACAGTCATGGGGTATGGCGGTGAACACGGGGGCGGCTATTGTCCCTGATTCCGGCCAACGCCACACCTTGTCATGGCCCCGCCGCCCCGCCTGAATCGGCAGCGGCGGGCTCCCCTGCCCCGGCAATGGCATCAGGATTGAGCGGACGCGCTTCACGCCGCGGCGTGGTGAACGGTGTCGGCGTCGGTGCTCCTGGCGTATTGCGGTACATCAGGCCGGTGTCGGCCTGCAGCCCGCCACCGGCCATTTCCAGCTCGAAGCGCTCAGCATCGCGACGGCGGATTTCGCGCGCGACCACATCGGCCTCGTCTTCATCCACGCCCAGCTGCATCAGTGCCGCGCGGCCGAATTCCACCGCCGACTCGAAGGTCTCGCGGATCTGGAAATCCACCCCTGCGTGTATCAAGGACAGCGAATGTTCGCGGTCAAACGAACGCACCAGCAGCTTGGCCAGCGGGAACTCATGCCGCACCAGTTCGACAATGCGATCGGCAGCAGCGCGGTCATCCACGCAGACCGCAATGGCGCGCGCGGTTTCGGCGCCGGAAGCACGCAGCACGTCGAGCCGGGTGCCGTCGCCGTAGTAGATCTTGAAGCCGAAACGGGCCGCACTGCGGATCATGTCGATGTCGTTGTCGATGATGGTCACGTCCACATCGCGCGCCAGCAGCGACTGACTGGACACCTGCCCGAATCGACCAAAACCAATAACCAACACACTGCCGGTGAGCCCATCGGCAGCATCCACGCCATCGGTGGAGACCTGCCCCTCCTTCACCAACAGCCGGTAAACCAGCATGCACAGCGGCGTCAGTGCCATCGACAGCACAACAACGGCGGTGAGGTTGGCGTTGACCTTGGCATCGATCACGCCGGTGGTGGCAGCGGCGGCAAACAGCACGAAGGCGAACTCGCCGCCCTGCGCCATCAGCACACCGCGATCTAGCGCCTGACGATGATCACTGCCCATCACCCGCGCTACGCCGTAGATGCAGACCGCCTTGGCCAGCATCATCGCCGGCACCAGCAGCGCGATCACTTTCCAGTTGGCCGCGACCACCGACAGATCCAGCGCCATGCCAACACTGAGGAAGAACAAACCAAGCAGGATGCCGCGGAACGGCTCGATATCGGCTTCGATCTGATGGCGGAAGGTGGATTCAGACAGCAGCACGCCAGCCAGGAACGCGCCCATCGCCATCGACAAGCCACCCAGCTGCATCAGCAGCGCTGCGCCAAGCACCACCAGCAATGCAGCTGCGGTCATCACCTCGCGCGCCTTGGCGGCGGCGAGGATGCGGAACAAAGGATTGAGCAGATAGCGCCCGACCAGCACCAGGCCAACGATGGCGCCCGCACCGATGGCGATGCTTGTCCAGCGCGAGCCTTCGTGCGCACCAATCTGCGCCGGCGCCATCCACGCCACCACCGCCAGCAACGGCACGATCAACAGGTCTTCAAACAACAGGATGGAAACTATCTTCTGCCCGGAAGGCAAGGTCAGGTCGCCACGTTCACCCAGCAGCTGCATCACCACTGCGGTCGAAGTCAGCACGAAACCAGCGGCGGCAATGAAGGCGATCTGCGGGCGGTAGCCAAACAGGATTGCGACGCCGGTAAGGACCACGGCACAGGTAACAATCTGCGCCGTGCCCAGGCCAAAGATTTCGCCGCGCAGGCTCCATAGGTGCGACGGCCGCATTTCCAGCCCGATCACGAACAGGAACATCACCACGCCGAGCTCGGCGACATGCAGGATCGCCTGCGGATCGGAGAACCAACCGAAGCCGAACGGACCGATCGCCAAGCCGGCGACAAAATAGCCCAGCACCGAGCCCAGACCGAGCCGCCTGAACAAGGGCACGGCCACCACCGCAGCGCCCAGCAGGGCAACTACCTTTACCAGTTCCTGCGAGGATTCCGCTGCCATGCCGCACCACCTTGTAATCGTCCAGGTGCACGATAAAGCAAAAAACGTGCAGAACCGGTCAGCGCCTGCGGCTTTTCAACTCATGGCGAATGCGAACAGAACGCCGCGTAATCGATATATCCGGGGAATGGAACGCCGGGCGCGCACAACGGGCAGGCCGGATCGGCATGCACGCGGGTCTCGCGGAAGCGCATCTGCAGGGCATCGAAACGCAGCAAACGCCCGGTCAATGGCTCGCCGATATCCAGCAACAGCTTCAACACCTCGGTCGCCTGCATCACCCCGGCCAACCCGGGCAACACACCCAGCACGCCGGCCTCGGAACAGTTGGGAGCGAATTCAGGCGGCGGCGGCTCCGGGAACAGGCAGCGGTAACACGGTGCCACACCGCGCTGGCGGCCCGCATCGAACACACTGACCTGCCCGTCGAAGCGCTCGATGGCGGCGTAGACCAAGGGCTTGGCGTGCTTGATGCATGCATCGTTGAGCAGGTAGCGCAACGGGAAGTTATCCGAGCCATCCAGCACCACATCCACGTCCTGCAGCAGGACATCGATATTGGCCGAGGTGACCCGCTCGGCAACCGCTTCGACGTCGATATGCGGATTCAAGGCCAACAGGCGCTCTCGCGCCGAGTCCACCTTGGCAGTGCCCAAGGCCGCTTCGGCATGGATGATCTGCCGCTGCAGATTGCTGCGTTCGACCACGTCGTCATCGACGATACGCAGCCTGCCCACACCCGCTGCGGCGAGATAGAAAGCTGCCGGAGCACCAAGCCCACCGACACCCAGCACCAACACCCTGGATTGCTGCAAGCGGCGCTGGCCAGCCTCGCCCACTTGGGGCAATAGCAGATGGCGCGAGTAGCGGTCGTAGAAGTCGCGCTCGCCAGCATCCAGCAAGGGCTGGACCAAGGGCAAACCCGCTGACCGCCAGGCAACCGTGCCGCCACTCACCGAAGACAGGTTGGTGTAGCCGGCGTCCTGTAGTGCCAGTGCGGCGTCGGCCGAGCGTTTGCCGCTTTGGCAGATCAACAGGATTTCGCGTTCGGGGGGCGGCAGGTGCTGCGCGGGGCTGACGAGTAGCTCCGCCTTCGCGATGCCGATCGCACCTTCAGCCATGCCGCCTGCGCGCTCGTGCGCCTCGCGCACATCGATCAGCAATGCGCCTTCTGCGTGGCGGGCACGGGCCTGTTCCGGGGTCAGTTCGCGGATGCTCATGCTTGGATTATCGGCCAAACGTGGGCCAAGGGAGGAACTGCTTTGGGTTTTTTAGTCTCGCCATTCCCACGCAGGCGGGAATGACGAAATCATTTTTTTTCAATGCCGGAAAACCACGCAATTCCCAAGCACCAACTATCAAGCACCAAACACCAAGCCTGGCACCCGAATACCAGGAAACAAATCCAAGCAAAAACAAAAGCGGCCTTTCGGCCGCTTTTGTCTGTATCACTTAGTCCGCTTGAACAGCGTCCCGGGCTCGAATCACTTCCTGCCCTTGACGTGCTTCATCAGGCGCCGCTTGGCCTTGACCTGGCGGTCCGTCAATACGTTCTTCTTGCCCTCGTACGGGTTAGCACCCTCACGGAACAGGAAGGTCACCGGTGTACCCACCAGTTTGAAACGCTTGCGGAAGAAGTTTTCCAGGTAACGCTTATACGAATCCGGCAGTTCCTTCAGGCGCGTACCGTGCACGATGAAGGTCGGCGGGTTGCTGCCGCCCGGATGCACATAACGCAGCTTGGAGACGTGACCACGGATGCTCGGCGGCGGATTGGTCTCGTACGCCACTTCCAGCGCCTTGTTGACCTCGGACGTGCTGAACTCATGCGTCGCCGAGGCATGCGCCCGGTGAATCGCCTTGAACAACTCGCGCAGGCCCGAGCCATGCAGCGCGGAAATCCGCACGTTCTCGGCCCACGGCACGAAGCCCAACTTCAGCGACAGCAGGGTTTCAGCCTGCTGCTTGTCATACTCGCTCAAACCGTCCCACTTGTTGATCGCAATGACCAAGGCGCGACCGGCATCCAGCACCGCACCCAGCACGCTGGCGTCCTGATCGGTCACGCCTTCATGGGCGTCCAGCATCAGCACCGCCACCTGGCACTGCTCGATCGAGCGCAGCGTCTTGACCACGCTGAACTTCTCGACCACTTCGTCCACGCGCGACTTGCGGCGCAGACCAGCGGTATCGATCAAACGGTACAGCTGGTCGTCGCGTTCCAGATCCACCGCGATCGAATCGCGGGTGGTGCCGGGCACTTCCGAGGCGATCATCCGCTCCTCACCGAGGATGCGGTTCACCAGCGTCGACTTGCCCACGTTGGGGCGGCCAACGAAGGCGATGCGGATGCGATTCGGATCGTTGTCCAGGGTCTCGGCGGTGCCTTCTTCCGGCAGGCGGCCGACAACCTCTTCAACCAGATCATCGATGCCCTGCCGGTGCGCAGCAGAGACAGTCAGCATCTCGCTGAAGCCGTAACGGGAAAACTCGGAACGAACGGCATGTTCGTCCGTACCGTCGATCTTGTTGATCAACAGCAGGGTGGGCCGCGCAAGTTTGCGCAGCCAAGACAGGATCTCGTCATCCAGGGCCGACGTGCCATCACGCGCGTCAACAACAAATACGATCAGATCCGCCTCACCGGCGGCGGCACGGGCTTGGCGCGCAGTGGCGCCAGCCAGCCCTTCCTCTTCACCGGCGATACCACCGGTATCGACGATCAGGAAGGGATTGTCCTCATCTAGACGGCAAACACCGTAATTGCGATCGCGGGTAACACCCGGCTGGTCATGCACCAGCGCATCGCGCGTACGGGTCAACAGATTGAAAATGGTGGACTTACCGACGTTCGGTCGTCCAACCAGGGCGACCAAAGGCAGCATCGCTATAACTCCTTATTGGGCCAACCGGAATGCGGTCAGCTTTCCATCAACGTTCTGCACCAGCAGGATGCCGTCAGCGACGACCGGCTGCGCCAGCAGAGCATCACCACCGCTCTTCTCACGCGCTGCCAATTCGCCATCGCTCAACCGCAGCCAATGCAGATATCCCTTGTAGTCCCCCACCACGGCATAGTCGCCCTGGATAGCGGCACCGGTCAGCGAGCGGCGCGCCAGCGCCTGCTGTGACCACATTGCCGAGCCGGAGGTCTTGTCCAGCCCGTACACCACACCCTTGCCATCGGTGACCACGACATTACCCGAGGACACCGCAACACCACCGCCACCGCCGTGGTCACGCGACCACATCGGACGACCGGTCGGGCCTTCAATGGCCATGGTTTCGTTCTTGAAGCTGGTTACAAACAGCGTATTGCCTTCCAGCACCGGCGCGCCATCGATGTCAGCCATGCGCTCCAGTTCGGTACGGCCTTCCGGTGTACCCACCATCTGTTCCCACAGCGGGCGACCATCCTGCATCGACAGTGCGGCGACGGTGCCGTCGTCGTTGCCGATGAACAATACGCCAGGACCAGTCACGACCGGCGCGTTGCCACGCACGGTCAAGGACGGCAGTTCCTGCGAATTGAACCAACGCCGCTCGCCCGTGGTTGCGTCCAGTGCAGTGGTGCGGCCATCGTTGCTGCGCACGAACACCAAGCCCTGGCCAACGGCCGGAGCGGCAATCACTTCGCCGGTGACCTTGGACTTCCACTTTTCGCTGCCATTGGCCGCGTCCAGCGCAATCACCTGGCCGTCCAGCGTACCGATCACCACCAGACCATCGCCAACGCCCGGACCACCGGAAAGACGCAGCTTGGGCTTCTTCTTTTCCTTGGCCGGGCTGTATTCCCAGATTTCCTTGCCGGTCTGCAGGTCCAGCGCATGCACGCCGCCCTGCACCGCCGCCGCGTATACGCGACCATCGGCAACCACCGGCGCCTGGCGCAGGCCGATACGGCCTTCGCCCTTGCCAACATTTGCCGACCAGATCTTGTTGACCTTGGCACTCGGCTCGAACTTGGTGAGCTCAGCCGGCTCCAGCGCCTTCTTGGCCGCTGCGTCCTTGCCTGCAAACCAACCCTTGACGGTGGAACAGCCGGTCAATGCCACTGCCATCAAGGCAATGCCTGCAACTTGCTTGAACTTCATCAATTCTTCTCCGCTGCAGGATCAGCCACGGTGCCGCCGGCGTCCATCAATTTGGTTTCCAGCAAGCGGCGCTGCGGTGCAGCCACGTCCAGCTTGGCCAGCGCTTGGGTGTACAGCTCGCGCGCTTCATCACGCTTGTTCTGCGCCATCAAGGCGTCAGCACGGATTTCCAGACCCGCGCTGTCGTCAGCCTTGCCCAACAGGGTGGCTGCGTCCTGCGGCTTGCCGGTTTCAATCATCAGGCGTGCAATGCGCTGGTCAATCAAGGCCTTGAACTCACCCTCGGTCTTGAGCGCACGCAAGGTCTTGATCGCCTCATCGTACTTGCCCGCTTCGACCTGGGCCTTGGCCAGCTCCAGCGATGCCAGATCGGCATAGATGCTGGCCTTGCTTCCGCCCAGCGCCGCAACCTCTTTGGCCGCCTCGTCCAGATTCTTGGACTGCAGGCTGCGAGAGACGGCTTCGTAACGGACGTTGGCCTCGGCAAGTTTGCCGACCTGCTCTTTCTGCCACCACTGCCAACCGGCAATAGCGCCAATGCCGAGAACTACTCCGCCGAGAATTCCGGCGCCATTCTTGCGCAGCCACGTGCGGACACGTTCGCTTTGTTCGTGCTCGTCGAGCAGGTCGTCAATCGCCATGCGTACTCTCGCTCACCCTGGCGGGGAGCCTTGTTGTTTTGTCAGACGCCTGGTTTCAGTGTGAAACCGGCGCCACGGAGCCTTCAGAGGATACCGTAAAGCGGGCCACATTGCCGCGCTTGTACGGAGCCAGGTCGACGTTACCCGCCGCCTGCTGAACCTCAACCTCGGCCGCATTGCCCAGCACCATGCGCCCCACCTGACCTGCTGAGAAGCTACGGCTTTCACCGGCGCGTATCAGGGCTTTTTCGACGGTCGTACCGTCTGGAGCGGTGATGTCCACCCAGCTGTCACCCTTGAAACTCAGGGTCAAAGCCGACGGAACAGCGGCCGGACGCGCCATCGGCGCCATCGATGCGATGTAAGGGCCGGCATCTGCGACTGGCGCTGCAGCCGCCGCCTGAACAGGCGCGCCCGACTGCCCGGCAACTGCCGGCGCCGGCGCTGGCACCACGTCCAACGAAGCCGTGCTGGGCGGGGCGCTATTGGAATTGCCACTGATCACATACCAGACCGGCACCGCCAGCACTGCGGTGATCACCACATAGACCGCGCGGCGCCCGATATTCTCAGCCGCCCGCCGCAGTCGCGGGGTATGGGTATGGCTGACCAGCTTGGGCGGCTCGACCGGCGCGATCCGCGCCTGTTCCAGCAAGCCCCCCAGATCCACCTTCAGCAAGCGCGCATAACTGCGCAGCTGACCACGCACAAATACCGCCGCACCCAGGCGCGACCATTGCTCCGCTTCCAGCGCGGCAACTACCTGTTGCGGCATGCGCAACTGAGCGGCGACCTGATCCAAGGACAACCCGGCGGCCTCGCGCGCCCTGCGCAGCTGCTCACCGCAACCCACTACACCATCTAAAGCATTTACACCCGGATCATTGATCACAATGCGTCAGCCTTGGGGATTCGAGGTTGCTGGCGAAGGAAACTCTTCGCGCAACCGCTGTTGGAACCGACCGGCAGCCATCCTGTCGCCGAGTCGCTCTTCAATCTGAATGGCAAGTTGTAACACGGAAACCGTGGCCGGCGCAGCCGCCAAACGCCGCTGGTAGAAGGCCCTGGCCTCAAAATAGCGGCCATGCAGCACTTCATTGCGGGTCATGGCCTCCAGCGCATAGGCATTATCCGGCGCCAACACCAGCGCCTGGCGAAGATTGTCTTCGGCCCGCTCGAGTTGACCGGCATCCAATGCACAGCCGCCGGCGTTGGCCAAGGCATCGGCACGCCCCTCGTAGTCCGGGTCGGCCAAGGCACGGTCAAACCAAACCAAGGCCTCTGCCGGATGACCGCTGCCACACAACCAGGCACCGTAATTGTTAAGCACGTCACCTTGCTGAGGCGCCAATTCGGCTGCCTTGCGGTACAGCGCACCGGCTGCTTCAGCCTGCCCTTTATGCCCCTCGATCACCGCCTGCATGGTGTAGGCGTCAGGCAATCCCGGCTCCAGCTTCTGTGCCGAGCGCGCAAACTGCAGCGCCTCGTCCAGCTGGCCGCGACCGAAGCGATCACCCGAAAGCCGCAGGAACTCCTGGTAACGCATCCGCTTGTGGGCGGTTTTGTCCTGCTTGATGCTGTAGTCCGGCGCCACTATCTGCGGGCGACCGATTTTGAGATTGTCCCGCCCGCACCCCGCAATAAGCGGGAGCAGGACCAACAGCAGCAGCCAGCGATCAGGCGACCGCATCCCCGCCTTCCTGTTCCTGCAGCAGGCGATTGAACTCGGCCTGGCGACGGGTACGGTCCATCACCTGGCCCTTGAGCTGGCCACAGGCGGCATCGATGTCATCGCCGCGGGTACGCCGCACCATGGTCAGCACCTGCGAATCCAGTAGGATTTTCTGGAAGGCGCGGATCTGCTCCTCGTCCGAGCGCTCGTAGCGGGTGCCTGGGAACGGGTTGAACGGAATCAGATTGACCTTGCCCGAATCCTTGGCCTGCACTGCGTTGTCGAACTGGCGCATCAATCGCGCCAACTGGCGGGCGTGCTCGGGCTGGTCGTTGATGCCCTTCATCAAGGTGTATTCGAAGGTCACCGAATCGCGCTTCTTGTTGCCGCGCAGGTAACGCGCGCAGGAAGCCATCAATTCGGCAATCGGGTATTTCTTGTTGAGCGGCACCAGCGTCTCGCGCAGCTCATCGTTGGGCGCATGCAGCGACACTGCCAGCGACACATCGCTCTCAACCGAGAGGCGATCGATCTGCGGCACCAGGCCCGAGGTGGACAAGGTCACGCGTTTGTTGGCCAGGCCATAACCAAGGTCATCGCGCATGATGCTCATCGCGCGGATGACGTTGTCAAAATTCATCAGCGGCTCGCCCATGCCCATCATCACCACGTTGGTGAGACGACGCATCTGGTGCGGCACATTGCCCAGGTGACGCGCAGCGATCCACACCTGACCGATGATCTCGGCGGTGCTCAGGTTGCGGTTGAAACCCTGGGTGGCGGTTGAACAGAAGGTGCAGTTCAAACCGCAGCCAACCTGCGAGGACACGCACAGCGTGCCGCGGGTCTTGTCGGGGATGTAGACGGTTTCGATGGCGTTCTTGCCATCCACGCCCATCGCCAGCAACCACTTGTGGGTGCCATCGACCGAGGGCTTGTCGAACACGATGTTCGGGACGACGACCTCGGCATGCTGCTGCAGCTTGGCGCGCAGCGACTTGCCGAGGTCGGTCATCTGATCGAAATCGGTGACGTAGCGATGGTGGATCCACTTCATCACCTGATGGGCACGGAATTTCTGCTCGCCGAGGATATCGACGAAGAAATGCTCCAGGCCCGCGCGATCAAGGTCGAGCAGGTTCTGCTTGCCAGCTTTGGCTGCCGTTTTCGGCAACGGCTGGATGGCGGGTGTCTGTACGACCTCGTTCACGACTTCAACCTCTAATTAACGCGAAACAACTTCGGTAGCAGCAAAGAAGTAAGCCACTTCGTTGGCTGCGTTCTCGACCGAATCCGAACCGTGGGCGGCGTTGGCATCGATCGAATCTGCGAAATCAGCGCGGATGGTGCCCGGCGCTGCGTCCTTCGGATTGGTGGCGCCCAGCAGGTCGCGGTGGGCCAGAACGGCGTTCTCGCCTTCCAGAGCCTGGATCATCACCGGGCCGGAGATCATGAACTCGACCAGCGCGTTGAAGAACGGACGCTCGCGGTGCACGGCGTAGAAGCCTTCGGCTTCACGGCGCGACAGCTGCTTGTACTTGGCAGCAACAACCTTCAGGCCGGCCTTTTCGAAGCGGGCGTAGATTTCGCCGATCACGTTCTTGGCAACGGCGTCGGGCTTGATGATGGAAAGAGTGCGCTCGAGCGCCATGGGAATTCTCCGGTATTTGGGCCGGTCGGCCCGAGGGTACATGAAAAAACCCGCGTGCGGACGCGGGCTTAGCCTGAATTGCGGTGGCCAATTCTACCGGGTGACCCCGGCATTTGCACAGCGGCAGATGAATGATGCTGCGGCGCAGCATGACCTGAACGACCAGCCGGGCGTAGCATCCAAACAATCGTTTGATTGATTGAACCAGCCATGGGCAAACCCGCCAGCTTCTCCACCAAGGACCGCATCCTCGGCGCGGCCGAGGAACTGTTCGCCCAGTACGGCTTTGCCGGCACTTCACTGCGCCAGGTAACCAGTCACGCCGATGTAAACATTGCTGCGGTCAACTACCACTTCGGGTCCAAGGACAACCTGGTCAATGAAGTGTTCCGCCGCCGCATGGACGAAATGACTGCCGCCCGCCTCGGCCAGCTGGAGCAGGCCCGCAGCGCCCACCCCGGCGATCTGCGCGCAGTTCTGGCCGCCTTCGTCGAACCGGCGCTGGCCCTGGCCCAGGACCGCCAGAGTGGCGGCGCCTTTGTCCGCGTCATCGCCCGCGCCTACGCCGAGAAGAACGACAACCTGCGCAAGTTCCTGTCCGACCACTACGGCCACGTGCTGCGCGAGTTCGGCAAGGCCATCGATGCCTGCATCCCTGGCCTGAGCAAGGAAGAGCTGTACTGGCGGCTGGATTTCCTGGCTGGCTCGCTGACCTACGCCATGGCCGACTTCGGGCTGATCAAGCGCCCGCACAACATCAGCGAGGCCGAGCACCGCAGCAAGGCCGCGCAGGAATTGATCCATTTCGCCGAAGCCGGGTTCCGCGCCAGCGTGCGTAATCCGACCTCCCCCGCCGTTCCCTGATCCAACCGTCATCGCAGACCAAAGGTTTATCGATATGTCCAATTCCCTGCTTGTCCGCCGCGCCGCCGTTCTTGGCGCAGGCGTCATGGGTGCGCAGATCGCCGCCCACCTGACCAATGCTGGCGTCGACACCGTACTGTTCGACCTCGCCGCCAAGGAAGGTCCTGCCGACGGCATCGTGCTCAAGGCCATTGCCAATCTCGGCAAGCTGAGTCCGGCCCCGCTGGCCAGCAAGGCGCTGGCTGAAGCCATCACCCCGGCCAACTATGACTCCGGCCTGGAGCAGCTGCGCGACTGCGACCTGATCATCGAAGCCATCGCCGAACGGATGGACTGGAAGCAGGACCTGTACAAGAAGATCGCCCCGTTCGTGAACGAGCACGCGGTACTGGCCTCCAACACTTCGGGCCTGGGCATCAACAAGCTGGCCGACGTGCTGCCGGAACAACTGCGCCACCGCTTCAGCGGCGTGCATTTCTTCAATCCGCCGCGCTACATGCACCTGGCCGAGCTGATCCCGGCCAAGACCACCGACAAGTCGGTGCTGGAAGGCCTGGAAACCTTCCTGACCACCAATCTTGGCAAGGGCGTGGTCTACGCCAAGGACACCCCGAACTTCATCGGCAACCGCATCGGTGTGTTCTCGATCCTGTCGACCATCCACCACACCCAGCAGTTCCGCCTGGGCTTTGACGAAGTGGACGGCCTGACCGGCCCGCTGGTCGGCCGCCCAAAGTCGGCGACCTACCGCACCTCCGACGTGGTCGGCCTGGACACCATGGCCCACGTCATCAAGACCATGGGCGACACCCTGCCTGATGACCCGTGGCACAAGTATTTCAACGCACCGGCATGGCTGGGCGCGCTGATCGGCAAGGGTGCATTGGGCCAGAAGACCGGCGCCGGCATCTTCCGCAAGGTCGGCAAGGACATCATGGTCGTCGATCTGGAAAAGCAGGACTACCGTCCTGCTGACCGCGTTGCCGCACCGGAAGTGGTCGAGATCCTGAAGATCAAGAACCCGGCCGAGAAGTTCGCCAAACTGCGCGAAAGCCAGCACCCGCACGCGCAGTTCCTGTGGGCGACCTTCCGCGACCTGTTCCATTACAGCGCTTACCACCTGGCCGACATCGCCGAAACCGCGCGCGACGTCGACCTCGCCATCCGCTGGGGCTACGGCTGGTCGCTGGGCCCGTTCGAGACCTGGCAGGCTGCCGGTTGGAAGCAGGTGGCACAGTGGATTGCCGACGACATCGCCGCTGGCAAGAGCATGAGCAATGCGCCGTTGCCGGCGTGGGTGCTGGACGGCCGTGACGGCGTGCACGCCGCCGAAGGCAGCTACAGCCCGTCGCAGAACGCACTGGTGCCGCGCTCGTCGTTGCCGGTATACCAGCGCCAGCGCTTCCCGGACGCACTGCTGGGCGAGAAGTTCGCGCAGGGCGAAACCGTGTTCGAGAACGACGGCATCCGCCTGTGGACCGACGGTGACGGCATCGGCGTCATCAGCTTCAAGACCAAGATGAACACCGTGTCCGACCAGGTGCTGGACGGCATCCAACACGCGATTGCCTTGTCCGAAAAGCAGTTCAAGGGCGTGGTGATCTGGCAGAACAAGGAGCCCTTCTCCGCCGGTGCCGATCTGTCTGGCGCATTGGGCGCACTGAAGGCTGGCAAGTTCGCCGAGTTCGAGGCGATGGTTGCCAACTTCCAGCGCACCAGCCAACGCATCAAGTACGCCACCGTTCCTGTTGTCACCGCGGTGCGCGGCCTGGCGCTGGGCGGCGGTTGTGAGTTCCAGATGCATGCAGCCAAGTCGGTTGCGGCACTGGAAAGCTATATCGGCCTGGTTGAAGCCGGCGTCGGCCTGCTGCCGGCCGGTGGTGGCCTGAAGGAAATCGCCGTGCGTGCCTCGCAGGCGGCCGGTCCGGACGGCGACGTGTTCGCCGAACTGAAGAAGACCTTCGAAACCGTTGCCATGGCCAAGGTCTCCAACTCGGCTGTCAACGCCAAGGAACTGGGCCTGATGCGCGGCACCGACAAGGTCGTGTTCAACAGCTTCGAGCTGCTGCACATCGCCAAGGCCGAAGTCACCGCACTGGCTGAAGGCGGCTACCGTCCGCCGATGCCTGCACGCCGCATCCGCGTGGCCGGCGACGTCGGCATCGCCACCTTCAAGATGATGCTGGTCAACATGCTGGAAGGCCGTTTCATCAGCCCGTACGACTACGAGATCGCCGAGCGCATCGCCACCGTGCTGTGCGGCGGCAAGGTCGACCGCAACACCGTGGTCGACGAAGAGTGGCTGCTGACCCTGGAGCGCAAGCACTTCGTCGAACTGGCCCAGCAGGAAAAAACCCAGGCCCGCATCGCGCACATGCTGACCACCGGCAAGCCGCTGCGGAACTGAGTGAGCGTGCTTCGGGGTGGCGCTGCCAGCGCCGCCCTCGCCCGCCCTCACGCTCACACCTATTGAAGAGATCACTGCAATGACCAAGCAAATCCAGGACGCCTACATCGTCGCCGCCACCCGCACCCCGGTTGGCAAGGCGCCCAAGGGCATGTTCCGCAACACCCGTCCGGACGACATGCTCGCCCATGTGCTCCGCTCCGTGGTCGCGCAGGCCCCGGGCGTGGACGTCAACCGCATCGACGACGCCATCATCGGCTGCGCTATGCCTGAAGCCGAGCAAGGCATGAACGTGGCACGCATCGGCGTGCTGCTGGCCGGCCTGCCCAACACCATCGCCGCGCAGACGGTGAACCGCTTCTGCTCGTCCGGCCTGCAGGCCGTGGCAATGGCCGCTGACCAGATCCGCCTGGGCAACAGCGACCTGATGCTGGCCGGCGGCACCGAGTCGATGTCGATGGTGCCAATGATGGGCAACAAGATCGCGATGGCACCGAGCGTGTTCGACAACGACCACGTCGCCATTGCCTACGGCATGGGCATCACCGCCGAGAAGGTCGCCGAGGAGTGGAAGGTCTCGCGCGAAGAACAGGACGCGTTCGCCTTGGCCTCGCACCAGAAGGCAATCGCTGCGATCCAGAACGGCGATTTCAAGGACGAGATCAGCCCCTACGACATCGTCTCGCACCTGCCTGACCTTGCCGATGGCAAGCGCATCATCACCCGCAACAAGCTCGCCGATACCGACGAAGGCCCGCGCCTGGATTCGTCCGCAGAAGGCCTGGCCAAGTTGCGCCCGGTGTTCCGCAACGGCCAGTTCGGCGGCTCGGTCACCGCCGGCAACTCTTCGCAGATGAGCGATGGCGCCGGTGCAGTGCTGCTGGCCTCGGAGCAGGCTATCAAGGATTACGGCCTGACCCCGCTGGCCCGCTTCGTCAGCTTCTCGGTCGCCGGCGTGCGCCCGGAAGTGATGGGCATCGGCCCGATCGCGGCAATCCCGAAGGCGCTGAAGCAAGCCGGCCTGAGCCAGGACCAGCTGGACTGGATCGAGCTCAACGAAGCCTTCGCCGCGCAGTCGCTGGCAGTGATCCGCGATTGCGGCCTGGACCCGTCCAAGGTGAACCCGCTGGGCGGTGCCATCGCTCTCGGCCACCCGCTGGGCGCCACCGGCGCAATCCGTACCGCAACCCTGCTGCACGGTCTGCGCCGTCGCCAGCAGAAGTACGGTATGGTCACCATGTGCATCGGTACCGGCATGGGCGCTGCAGGTATCTTCGAATCGCTGTAAGCGGTTCGTCACAACCTTGATTGAAGAAGGCGGCCGCAAGGCCGCCTTCTTTGTTGCTCAATTCCAACAGCCACGACTGGAGCATGTAGTGCCGAGCCATGCTCGGCAGGGGCATTCCCGATAACGCCCCAGCGCAGCAAGGCGGCGCTCTACAAAAACCGGCTCACCCGGAGCAGCAGATAGCTCTCGCACAGGTAATCCAGAAACAGAAAGGCAGCCTTCCGGCTGCCCTTCAAATCCACATCGCCGACAAATTAACGTCAACTTCCAGAATGCTTCCCGCCGCCTACTCGGCCAGCATCTTCTGCATCATCTCGCGCGCCGGTCCGGCCAGCTTCTCGTTCTCCAACGCGAAGCGCACGGTCGCCTCAACCAGACCAAGGTGGGTACCGCAGTCAAAACGCGTACCTTCGAAACGATACGCATCCACCTGCTCGCTCTTGAGCAACTGCGCGATCGCATCGGTCAGCTGGATTTCGCCACCTGCACCTGTGCCTGTAGCTTCCAGCAATTCGAAGATCTTCGGACTGAGAACGTAGCGCCCTACCACCGCCAGATCGCTGGGCGCGTCCTCCGGCTTGGGCTTCTCGACGATCTGGGTGATATGCCCTTTGCGACCATCGAACTTGTCGGTCGCAACGATGCCATAGCTGCCGGTCTTGTCATGCGGTACGTCTTCCACTGCGATGACGCTGCCACCACTGATTTCGCTCAGGTCAGCCATCTGCTTGAGCGCGCCTTCGCCGCGATTCCAGATCAGGTCGTCCGGCAGCAGCACCGCAAACGGCTCGTCGCCGACAATCGCCCTGGCACAAAGCACGGCGTGACCAAGCCCAAGCGCCTCGGTCTGGGTCACGAATACAGCACGCACGCCCTTGGGCAGCACATGGCGGATCAGCTCCAACTGTTCCAGCTTGCCCGCGCGCTCGAGCTTCTGCTCCAGCTCGTAGGCCTTGTCGAAGTAGTCGGCCACTGCATGCTTGTAGCGGTTGGTGATGAAGATCAGGGTGTCGCAGCCCGCCTCGATCGCCTCATCCACCGCGTACTGGATCAGCGGACGATCAATGATCGGCAGCATTTCCTTCGGCACGGTCTTGGTCGCAGGCAGGAAGCGTGTTCCAAGGCCAGCGACGGGAAATACTGCCTTTTTGATTCGACCTTGCATCAGTGACTTCTTCCAGCTTCTTTGGAGGTGGGGAACGGTACGATGTTAGCTGTACCCGTCTGCGCCGCCACATCCTTGGCAGGCATGAATTCAGGAATGGTCGCCCCCAAGATGTTGCGCATCGTCTCTACGTCGTAGGCGGCAACGGCTTTCCTGAGTGCTGCCACATTATTCAATACCAGATCGGGAGAGAACTCGCGAACGCCAGCGGCCATCACCTTCGGGTGCGCGGTTGGCTGGCAATTCTCATCAGCGTAGAACAGGCTTTCGTGCAACTTTTCACCCGGACGCAGGCCGGTGTAGATAATCGGAATATCGATCCCCGGCTGCTTGCCTGCAAGCCGGATCATCTGCTCGGCAAGGTGGCGGATGAACACCGGCTCGCCCATGTCCAACATGTAGATCGCACCTCGCGAGGACGAAGCTGCAGCCTGCAGAATCAATAGGCAGGCTTCAGGAATCGTCATGAAATAACGACTCACGTCAGGATGGGTGACGGTGATCGGGCCACCTTTTCGGATCTGCTCACGAAACATCGGCACGACGCTACCCACCGATCCCAGCACATTGCCGAACCTTACGGTTACAAAGCGCGTATTGGCGCTGCGCCGGTTCAGGCTTTGACAGATCATCTCGGCATAGCGCTTGGTCGCGCCCAGGGCATTGGCCGGGTCAACCGCCTTGTCGGTGGAGATGAAAACGAAGTTCTCAACACCCGATTCGATACAGGCAGTAGCGACGCACTCCGTCGACAACGTGTTGTTGCGCACGGCTTCGCGCAACTGCGCCTCCAGCAACGGGACCTGCTTGTAGGCCGCCGCATGAAATACGGTGTCCGGCTTGTAGCTGCGCAGCGCGTGACGAATCACCGCCGGATCACCACAATCGCCCAACACCCCATGAACCTCAAGATCTGGAAAGCTCCGGCGCAACTCAGATTGAATGTTGATCATCAGCAATTCGCTGATCTCCAGCACCACAATGCGTGATATGCCATGCCGCGCGCACTGCCGGCACAGTTCCGAGCCAATCGAGCCACCACCACCAGTAACCAACACGGTACGCCCACGCAACCAACTGCGTAGCAACTCCCAGTCCGGCAGGATCGGCTTACGGCCAAGCAGGTCTTCGATCGCCACTTCCTTGAGTTGGCCGGGTAGCGAGCTGCCCTCCAGGATGTCGGTCAGGCGCGGTACCGTGCGAAATGGCAGGCCGGTGCTTTCACACAAACCGACCACACGCTGCATTCCTGCCGCATCCAGCGTGGGAATGGCAATGACCAGCAACTTGGCGCTCGTCTCTCTGGCAACAACCGCAACCTCGTCCAAGGTCCCGAGAATCGCGGCACCATGCAACCAGGCACCCTGCAGATGCGGTGAGTCATCCAGCAAACCCACCGGTTCATAGTCTCCAGAACGGCGCAGATCCTTGATCAGCGATTCGGCGGCTTGGCCCGCCCCAAGCACCAGCACGCGCCGCGCCCGGGCGTCCGAGTGCTGGGCCTGATAATCCTTCCAGGCACGGTAAAGCAACCGTGGACCACCCAACAGCGCGGACAGCGCAAACGGGTAGACCACAAGTACGGAAATAGGAATGCCTTCGAGTCGGCGATAGGAGAAAACCACAACTATCGCAAGCAGCCCAATGAAACTGGCCTTGAAGATATTGATCAGATCGGCAACCGAAGCGAATCGCCACAGCCCCCGGTACAACCCAACCTTCCAGAATGCCAGTGCCTGAATTGCGACGACAATCGCAACATCAAGCGAGAACCAAGGATGAACCGGGCCGGCATCCAATAGCGCAAAGCGCGCCATCAGCAGCAACTGCCAGCACAACCACACCATGACCAGGTCGTGCAGCATCACCGCGTAGCGGGGACCACCGCCTACAAAGCGCGCGAACCAAGACGCCATAGAAAATTCTGTCCTTAATTAAGTGCCCTAGCACGCAGGAACATCCAGGCCACTGCCGTAGCAGCCAGCCAGGTAACGCCCCCTGCCCACCCCCAACCTAGGGGAAGCCTTGAAAATTGCGCTGCAAGTGTAAGCCCCACAAGGCCGAAGAGCGAATAGCCCAGCGTAACAACCGCGTGACTGTATTCACGTTTCACGAAGCGCTGATAAAGGTGCTGGGTATGCGGCTGCATCCAAGGCTCACCCTTGAGTATTCGTGATAGCAGCGTGAAACCCGAATCAGCCAGAAACGCGGCGGGCAGCATCAGCCACAGTACCGGTACGGTATCGGTAACACTCAGCCCGAGCGCCAGCAGGCCCGCCACCAGATACCCGAGCGCGCCGCTGCCGACGTCGCCCATGAAGATCCGAGCCTGGGGGAAGTTGAACGGCAAAAACCCCGCGCAGCCAGCCGCCAGCACCCAGCCCGCCAACGCATAATGAGCTGGCAGCAACCACGCGGCACCTACTCCAACCAGAATGGCCTGGGTGCTGGCAAGTCCATTGATGCCATCCATGAAATTCCAGATGTTCACCAGCGACACGGCCAACCCAAAACAGAACACAGCCTTTATCAGGCTACCACTGCCCGACCACACCAAGGCCGCGAGCATCAGCCCGGCCAAAAGATGAACACATAGACGCGGCAACGCGGGCAGCGAGCGGTGATCGTCCCACCAGCCAATCCCCGCCACCAGCAACAGGCCCAGCCCGAACACGAGCAGTACAACTGCATAGTCCGGTATCAGCACAGCGCCCAGCACGCAGGCCAGCAATTGCGAGACCACGATGCCAATGCCGCCTCCGCGCGGCGTCGACACACAGTGACTGCGCCGCTCGCCCGGCTGATCGATCAACTGCTGCCAGCGCGCATAGCGGATCGCCAGCCAGGTCACCACCGCCGCGGTGGCCAGCACCAGCAGCACCACCCAGTAATACGGCTCCAGCACTCAGAGCACCGCGAAATTCAATAGCGGCTTGACCGTACCCCACTCCTTGCAGCTCGGGCACTGCCAGTGGTGCGTGCGTGCGCCAAAGCCGCAACGCGTGCAGCGATAAGCCGGGTTGCGAACCAGCAACTGATCGGTGATGTGCTTCAGGTCCTGCAAAGTCGCAACCGGATCGGCACCTTCAGCCAAGGTCAAGTCGATCAAGGCGGACTCGCCGCGTACCGATGGCCTATCCTTGAGCTGTCGCCCCAGATAGGCACGCGCAGGCGCCGGCCCCTCCTGTTCTTCCATCAAACGGGTCAGCGCCAGTACCGGCGCGATGCCGCGGTAGTGCTCGGTCATTTCAGCCAGGAACGCGCGCGCACCGGCGAGATCACCGACATTGCGGTAGTTCTTCAGCAGCTGCGGCAGGATCTCGGGCAGGTAGTCCGGGTCGTTGCGTGCCGCTCGCTCAAACGCACGCACCGCCGCTTCGTCATTGCCGAAATCGCTTTCCAGGCGGCCTTCAATAATGCCCGCACGCACGCTCATCGCATCGGCGGCATTGGCTCGATTGATCGCTGCACGCGCATCGTCCAATCGCCCTGCTGCGCGGTAACGTTCGGCCAATTCGCACTCGAACTGACCAATCAACTTGCCCATCGGCTCGTCGGTGACCGCCTCGTAGCGGGTCGCGTTCTCGATGGCTTTTTCCCAATCGCGCTCGGCCTGATAGATCCCGATCAGGTGTTTCAAGGCCTGCGGCGCTCGCTGGTCGAGCTGCGCCAACTCGGTGAATACCGTTTCGGCGCGATCCAGCAGCCCGGACTTCATGTAATCCTCGCCCAGCGCAAGCAATGCCTGCACGCGCTGCGCGTCACTCAGATCGTTGCGATTGACCAGGCCTTGATGCAGGCGGATAGCCCGATCCACTTCGCCACGACGGCGGAACAGATGCCCCAGCGCAACCTGTGTCTCGAAAGTTTCCTTGTCCAGTTCTGCAATGTGCAGGAACAACTCGATGGCCTTGTCCGGCTGCTCGTTGAGCAGATAGTTCAAACCACGGAAATAGGTGCTGGAAAGACGAGTGACCTGATTCTCGCTGTGACGCTGACCACTGCGACGACCAATCACCCAGCCGGCGATCGCGGCAACCGGCAGGCACAGGAAAAACCAGAACCACTCACTGATGAAGGCCATCGTTGCTCAGCGTCCGTCAAAAGGAGAAGGTGTCTGTGCGACAGGCGCAGCAGGCTCGGATGCCGTTGTGCCGGCGGCTTTATTGGCGCGGCGCAGCTTGGCATACATCGGCACCACAAGGGCCGCCATCACCATGCCACCGCCTACCAGGGCGCCGAGCAACAGCGATGCAATGATTGCGATACCCGAGGTGGTTTTGAGCACCCAGAACGCAAGGCTGATTTCGATGGGCTGCGAGTTGAGCGAGCCGATCACCAGGCCACCTATCAACACCGCCAGCAGAATCACTAATCGAACGGTCTTCATGCGCCGGCTTACTCCTGTTACAAGAGCCCGTAGCTTACCGTTCAGCGGAAGAAATGGCAGCAGTCAATCTGCTGCGCAACATCCAGCCAGAACCACTCAGGCAGGGTCGCTTTCCAGCGGCACCACCGAGCTCACGCGCTCGCGCAGCTCCTTGCCCGGCTTGAAATGCGGAACATGCTTACCGGGCAGCGCGACCGACTCACCCGTCTTCGGGTTACGGCCCAGACGCGGCGGGCGGTAATGCAGGGAGAAACTACCGAAACCGCGGATCTCGATGCGGTCACCGGAGGACAGCGCCCCACCCATCATTTCCAGCAACGACTTCACCGCCAGATCGACATCATCAGCCTTCAGGTGCGCCTGGTGGCGCGCGAGGATTTCGATCAATTCGGATTTGGTCATTGCGTACTCGTCAATGGCAGGGTCTTACCCTGAAACGGCCCGGACTGATGTCCGGGCCGCCAGGTCAAATCTACAACAGGAAGCCGATTACTCGGACTTGTTGCCGTTCAGCTGTGCACGCAGCAGCGCGCCCAGCTGGGTGGTGCCGCTGGATGCCGAAGAGGACTGGTATTCCTCCAGCACTTCGCGCATTTCGGCATCATCCTTGGCCTTGATCGACAGCTGCAGGGTACGGCCCTTACGGTCCATGCCAACGAACTTGGCTTCGACCTTGTCACCGACCTTCAGGAACTGGGTCGCGTCGTCGACGCGCTCGTTGGCAACGTCACGTGCCGAAACGTAGCCTTCGATGCCGTCAGCCAGCTCGATGGTTGCGCCCTTGGCATCCACTTCCTTGACAACGCCTTCGACCTTCGAACCCTTCGGGTTGGCAGCCATGTACTGACCGAACGGGTCCTGCTCAAGCTGCTTGACGCCCAGCGAGATGCGCTCGCGCTCCGGATCGACGGCCAGGACCACTGCGTCCAGGGTGTCGCCCTTCTTGAAGTTGCGAACCACGTCTTCGCCGGTGGTGTTCCAGCTGATGTCCGACAGGTGAACCAGGCCGTCGATGCCGCCGTCCAGACCGATGAAGATACCGAAATCGGTGATCGACTTGATCTGGCCGGAAACCTTGTCGCCCTTCTTGAAGATGGCGGCGAAGGTTTCCCACGGGTTGGCAGCAACCTGCTTCATGCCCAGCGAGATACGACGGCGCTCTTCATCAACGTCCAGCACCATCACTTCGACTTCATCACCAACCTGGACAACCTTGGACGGGTTGACGTTCTTGTTGGTCCAATCCATCTCGGACACGTGCACCAGGCCTTCCACGCCCGGCTCGATCTCAACGAACGCGCCGTAATCGGTCACGTTGGAGACCTTGCCGAACACGCGGCTGTTGGCCGGGTAACGACGTGCGATGTTGTCCCACGGATCTTCGCCCAGCTGCTTCAGGCCCAGCGAAACGCGGTTGCGCTCGCGGTCGAACTTCAGCACGCGCACGTCCAGCTCGTCGCCGACGTTCACGACTTCGGACGGATGGCGCACGCGCTTCCATGCCATGTCGGTGATGTGCAGCAGGCCGTCGATACCGCCCAGGTCCACGAATGCGCCGTAATCGGTCAGGTTCTTGACGACACCCTTCAGGATTGCGCCTTCCTGCAGCTTGTCCATCAGCTGCTCGCGCTCTTCCGAATGCTCGCTCTCGACAACTGCACGACGCGACACGACCACGTTGTTACGCTTGCGGTCCAGCTTGATGAGCTTGAATTCCAGCTCCTTGCCTTCCAGGTAGGCCGGGTCGCGCACGGGGCGCACATCGACCAGCGAACCAGGCAGGAATGCGCGGACATCCTTGATGTCCACGGTGAAACCACCCTTGACCTTGCCGCTGATGCGGCCGGTGATGGTTTCGTTCTTTTCCAACGCTTCTTCCAGCTCGTCCCACACCATGGCGCGCTTGGCTTTCTCGCGCGACAGGATGGTTTCGCCGAAGCCGTTTTCGATCGAGTCCAGTGCGACCTTTACCTGGTCGCCCACGCCCACATCGATTTCACCAGCGTCGTTACGGAACTGTTCGATCGGCACGATGCCTTCGGACTTCAGGCCGGCGTTGATCACGACCACGTCGCCGCGGACTTCAACGACGGTACCGATAACGATGGCACCGGGCTTCAGCTTGGCCAGATTGGCCTGACTGGCTTCAAACAGTTCTGCAAATGATTCGGTCATTAGATTTACTCAGTTGAACATATGGACAGCGGATCTGTTGCGAAAACCCGTACTGTCCAGCCTGTTGGACGACCCCATGGCAGCGGCCGAATGTGAATGAAAAAGCCCACCACGCACCATTGCGCAGCGGGTTGTTGCAACATCTTTGCTACGACTGCGATCGATCAACTGATCGCACTCAACGCTGCGAGGATCAGGCTTCCTTCGAAACCAGACCCAGCACCTTGGCAACGACGTCGTCGATGCCAATACCGCTGGTGTCGATGAGGATGGCGTCTTCGGCCGGCCTCAGGGGCGCCACTGCGCGCTGTGCATCACGGGCGTCGCGGGCCATGATCTCACGCAGGAGGTCTTCAAAGTTAACCGAAACCCCTTTTTCTTTCAACTGTTTATGCCGCCGCTCGGCCCGTTCCTCGGCACTGGCAGTCAGGAAAACCTTGAATGGGGCATCCGGGAAGATGACGGTGCCCATATCGCGACCATCGGCCACCAACCCGGGCAAAACCCTGAATGCGCGCTGACGCTCCTTCAGTGCAGCCCGCACCTCCGGAATGGCTGCAATAGCCGAAGCCAGCGCACCGGTAGTCTCCAGGCGCAGCTCATCGGTGGCATCGGTACCATTGACCAGCACCCGCAGGCTCTCACCCTGCTCCACGAACTGCACCTTGGTATCAAAGGTGCAGCGCACCAGTGCAGAGGCGTCGGAAGTATCGATATCAGCCCAGCTGGCAGCCACGCCCACCGCGCGGTACAGCGCACCGGAGTCCAGGTAGTGCCAGCCCAGCTGGCGGGCAACGATGCGACTGACGGTACCCTTGCCGGCCCCGGATGGGCCATCAATGGTGAGAACGGGGGGCAGCTGGCTCATTTAAAGGCCTGTCTGGAACGAGAATCGGGCTATTCTAACGCCCCGGAACGTCCTGCCTGCACCCGCTTGCACGCAAGCACTTGAACTGGCGCAGAAATACCCAGTAGAATGGCGGGCTTGAACGGGCGTTATCCTGCATATCCGCGGCCACGCTCCTAAGATCTCCTTACCAGTATCCGCCGAGGTATGTCATGAAAGTTCTGTCCTCCCTGAAGTCGGCGAAGACCCGTCACCGTGATTGCAAAGTTGTGCGCCGTCGCGGCAAGATCTTCGTGATCTGCAAGTCGAACCCGCGCTTCAAGGCTCGCCAGCGCTGAGCCAACTGGCGCAAGCCAGCGCTTGATCCGCAAGGATCGGGCAACGCCAAAAAGCCGCCCTTGGGCGGCTTTTTGCGTACAGGGCCGAGCGCGGTGATGACGCATTGCTGAGTGCGTGCAGCAATACCGACGCAGGACTGCACTTTCCTCGCCATTTTTTGCTGTAATCGCACCCTGTCCTCTGGGGAGATGTGACCATGAAGCACGCATTCAAGATTTTGAGCCTGATCGCCGTACTGGCTACCGCACCGGCAGTGCACGCTGACACCTTGTTGATCGAGCGCGCGCAGGAAAAACCAGCCCAGGCCATTCCGGCCCGCGGCCAGAGCATGGCCGAGGTGGAAGCCCGCTTCGGTGCACCCAGCGAGCGCATGGACCCGCGCGGCGGCCAGAAGCGTCAGTGGCCGACCATCAACCGCTGGGTCTACCCGGCGTTTACCGTGTACTTCGAAAAGCAGCGCGTGATCGACGTAGTGGCCCGTCAGGCCAGCCCGGATGAAGTCGGGCCCAAGCCGCCGATCCGCTGAATCCTTTCCAGGCAGCAGGCTCTGCCCTGCTGCCCCAATGCCCACCCGGGCCGAACGCATCCGAGAAGAATGAACGACACGCTCCGCTTTCCAGCCGAATGGGAAACCCAGTCCGGCGTATTGATCGCCTGGCCAAACGCCGACACCGACTGGGCCGAACGCCTGGCCGAGGTTGAGGAAACCTACATCGCGCTGGTCAGCGCCATCACCCGCTACCAGCCGGTGCTGATCTGCGTGGCCGATGACGACATCGAGACCTACGCGGAAATGCGCCTGCGCTCGAACCGAGTGGACATGGAGCGCGTGCAGTTCGTCACCGCGCCTTACGACGACACCTGGCTGCGCGATTCCGGCCCGATCACCCTCAAGCGTGCCGACGGCAGCTTCCAGCTGCTGGATTTCCGCTTCACCGGCTGGGGCGGCAAGTTTGAAGCCAGCCTCGATGACCAGCTGGTCGGCGTGCTCGACCAGGCGCAGGTATTCAACAACGCGCAGGTCCGCAGTATTCCGTTCGCACTGGAAGGCGGCGCCATCGACACCGACGGTGCCGGCACCTTGCTGACCACCTGGAAGTGCCTGCACGAACGCCACCCGGAGCGGGACCGCGACTCGCTCAGCACCGACATGGCCGCCTGGATGCAGCAGGACCGCGTGCTGTGGCTGGACCACGGCTACCTGGAAGGCGACGACACCGACGCCCACATCGACACCCTCGCCCGCTTTGCCTCGGTTGACAGCATCGTCTACCAGAACTGCGACGACCCGCAGGACTCGCATTACGCCGAGCTGCAGGCCATGGGCGCCGAACTGGCCGCCCTGCGCACCGCCGAGGGCAAGCCCTACCGCCTGTTCCCCTTGCCGTGGGCGGAGCCGGTGCTGGACGAAGGCCGCCGACTGGCAGCCTCGTATGCCAACTTCCTGATCGTCAATGATGCGGTGCTGATGCCGGCCTATGGCGATGCTGCCGATGATGCGGCGCGCGACGTACTGGCCCAGGCCTTCCCGGACCGCGAAATCGTGCAGGTCCCCTGCCGCTCGTTGATCTGGCAGAACGGCAGCCTGCACTGCATCACCATGCAACTGCCAGCCAGCCTGCTCAAGAACTAAACGTCGCACCTGTAGTGCCGAGCCATGCTCGGCAGAAGCTTTACGAGCGAAAAGCCACCCTCACCCCAACCCCCGCTCCGCGCCCCGGCCTTTGCGCTGGCGCAAAGGCGCTCGATCGACCGCGAACCAATGGTTCGCAAGCGGCCTCTCTCCCCCCGCGAGCGGGAGAGGGGCTCAAGCCGTAGAGCCGAGCATGGCTCGGCTCTACCTGAAAATCGCCAGCAGCCGTACGCATACACCACAGCCCCCTCCGTTCAGCCCAGACCGCATTGCCGACACGCATCCGCGTTACCATGCGCGTTTTCCCCCGCAGGATCGCAGCATGAACTCGCGCAGCCCTCTTACCGTCGCCCTGGTGCAGGAGCAAAACCACGGTGATGCCGCCGCCAACCTGGCCGTGATCGACGCACGCGTCGCCGAGGCTGCCGCGCAGGGCGCGAAACTGGTACTGCTGCAGGAACTGCATAACGGTGCGTACTTCTGCCAGCACGAATCGGTGGACGAATTCGACCTGGCCGAGCCGATCCCGGGCCCCAGCACCGAACACCTCGGCGCGCTGGCCAAGAAGCATGGCGTCGTCATCGTCGGCTCGTTGTTCGAACGCCGCGCCGCTGGCCTGTACCACAACACCGCCGTGGTCTTCGAAAAAGACGGCACCTTGCTGGGCAAGTACCGCAAGATGCACATCCCCGACGACCCCGGCTTCTACGAGAAGTTCTACTTCACCCCGGGCGACATCGGCTTCAAGCCGATCGACACCTCGGTCGGCCGCCTTGGCGTGCTGGTCTGCTGGGACCAGTGGTATCCGGAAGCCGCCCGCCTGATGGCACTGGCTGGCGCCGAACTGCTGCTCTACCCGACCGCGATCGGCTGGGACCCGGACGACGTGCAGGATGAGAAAAACCGCCAGCGCGATGCCTGGGTACTGAGCCACCGCGGCCATGCCGTCGCCAACGGCGTACCGGTATTGAGCTGCAACCGCGTCGGCCAAGAAGCCTCGCCACTGGGCGCATCCGGCATCAACTTCTGGGGCAACAGCCACGTACTGGGTCCACAGGGTGAGTTCATTGCCGAAGCGGGCACCGACGCAACCCTGCTGGTCTGCGAAGTCGACCTGCAGCGCAGCGAGCACGTGCGTCGCATCTGGCCGTTCCTGCGCGATCGTCGCATCGATGCGTATGGCGACCTGCTCAAGCGCTACATCGACTGACCGGACCCGACATGAGCCTGCAACTGCGCCCCGCAACACCTGCTGACATCCCGGCCATCACCGCGATTTACGCGGTGGAGGTGCGCGAGCTGGTCAACACCTACGAGTACGAGGTGCCCAGCGCAGCGGACATGGCGCAGCGCATGCAGGACATCACTGCACGCGGCTTCCCCTACCTCGTCGCCACCATCAACGACGAAGTAGCCGGCTACGCCTATGCCAACAGCTACCGCGCCCGCATCGCCTATCAATGGACCGTGGAGAACTCGGTCTATGTTGATGGTCGCTTCCAGGGCCAAGGCGTTGGCAAGGCCTTGATGCAGGCCTTGATCGACGAATGCACCGCGCGTGGTTACCGGCAGATGATCGCGGTGATCGGCGAGCCGACCAATACCGCTTCGATCAAGCTGCACGAACGTTTCGCCTTCGAGCTGGTTGGCGTGTTCCGCGGCCTTGGCCGCAAGCACGGGCGTTGGCTGGACACGGTACAGATGCAACGCGCACTCGGCGACGGTGCCGACAGCGCCCCTTCCAATGAATGAAGCAATGACTGACTCCTCTATCGAAACCGGCGGCGAACTGCTGGCCGGTCAGCCGGTGCGCGTGGTTGAACGCGATGGCGTGCGTTACACCTTGTTGGGCACCGCCCACGTTTCTGCAGCCAGCGTACAAGCCGTCGAGCAGGCCATCGCCAGCGGTCAATACGACGCGGTCGCGGTCGAGCTGGACCCGCAACGCCTGCAGGCACTGACCAACCCCAATGCACTTGCCCAGCTGGATCTGGTCGAAGTAATCCGCAAGGGCCGCGTGGCACTGTTTGCCGCCAACCTCGCCCTGGCCGCCTATCAACGCCGCCTTGCCGAGCAGCTGGGCATCGAACCCGGTGCCGAACTGAAGCGCGCGGTGGAACTGGCCAATGCCAACAATCTGCCGGTACATCTGATAGACCGTGATGTCGGCCTGACCTTCCGCCGCGCCTCGCAGAGCCTGGGCTTCTTCGGCAAGCTGAAGCTGGTGATGGGTCTGGGCGCCGGCCTGTTCTCCTCCGAGGATGTGGGCGAAGAAGAAATCGAGAAGCTCAAGCAGGGCGACATGCTGGAGTCGAGCTTCGGCGAGTTCGCCAACGAAAGCCCGGAGCTGTATCAGGCCATCATCGGCGAGCGCGACCGTTACATGGCAACGCGCCTGCGCGAAGAACACAACAGCGAGCAGCGCAATGTGCTGGCGGTGGTTGGCGCGGGTCACCTTGCCGGCCTGGCCCGCTATCTGGAAACCGATACCGATGCCCCCGGCCCGCTGCGCGAGCAGCTGGAGTCGGTGCCGAAGAAGCGCAACATCCCGTGGATCACGCTGGGCATTCTGGCCATCGTGCTGGGTGGTATTGGGTTTGGCTTCTGGAAGGGCGGCATGGGCATGGGTGCCGACATGCTCCTGACCTGGGCGATGTTTACCGGCGGATTGGCTGGCCTTGGTGCCCTGCTTGCCGCCAGCCATCCGCTGAGCATTCTGACCGCGATCGTGGTTGCGCCGTTCAAGCCATTCCGCCTCAGCATCCCCACTGGTGCATTTGCAGCATTGGTGGAAACACGGCTGCGCAAGCCGACCTACCAGGACTTCCTGCAGCTGCGTGATGATGCGCAGAACGTGAGGGGCTGGTACAAGAACCGCGTCACCCGCATCGTGCTGACCTTCATGCTGACCAATCTGGGCAGCATGCTGGGGCTGTGGCTAACCGGCTTCAGCGTGTACGGCAAGCTGGTGTAACGCCGCCTTTCCGCAATCACTAGCGGGCGCGCGGCCAAGCCCAGGCAACGCGCACGATAGCCAGGCACAGCAGGATCTCGATGCTGCTGTAGGCCAGGTAGAACCACCATGCACCGGGCATGGTGAGCCCGACGAACACCGCATAGAACGCAGCCAGCCCGATATTGAGCCAGCGCACCAAGCGTGCAGGCAACGCCAGCGTCAGGAACACCATCAGCCCGGGTACCGCCAGCAGCAGTGCAACGAACAACAGCGAGCCCTGGCTGGTTGGCCCCATCGGGCCGACGCCTTCCAGCATGTGCTGCAATGTTCCGGGCCGGTACAGACCAAAGTAGTCGCCGTAGAGATAGCAGAAGGTCAAGCTGGCCCAGAGCGCGGACAACTTCAGACGCTGCGGCAACGGCGAATCGCACAAATGGTGGTCGGAAGGATTTGTCTGCATGAGCACCTCAGGAGGCAGGGGATGATCTTGCGGCCGGGCTGCCGGTGCGCAAGCCGAACAACAGCAACCACAAACAGGTGCCGATCTCGCCCAGTGCGGCCGGCAGCGTCATGTAGCCCGCCAGCCGCCAGTCGTCGTAGCCGGGCACCAGCAGCTCCGCGAACACACCCAGCACATAACCCAGCCCACCCACCACCAGCAGCACACCGAGCAGGCGCGGCACGCACCGTGAGCGCAGCACCAACCAGCCCAGTGGCAGCAGCCACAACCCCCAGAACACACGCACCAGCAACATGCCGCTGCGATACGCCTTCATCGCCGCATGCGCCGCCTGCTGGCGCTGCTCCAGAGATAGCAGTTGCGCACTGTCCATGTCGGTCAACAGGGAAAGCGCCTGCAGCCGGTGCGACACCGCCGCCAACGCAAGCGGGACGCCCACCACCACGAAGCCCAGCATCAGCGCCGAAGCGATACGGCTCACCTCGCGCAGGCTGCGATACAACACCAGCGCCAACAGCAGAAACGCCACCTGCTCGACGATGAAGGCCGCCACACCTTGGCGGAACAACACCTGGCTGGCGACTATTCTGTCCAGCACCGCCTGCGCATCGGGGCCGGCCAGTTGTGCTGGCACATACGCCAGGCAGAACACACCGGTAAGCACCACCACCAGGTACAACAAACCGGGCAGCCGGCTGTGGTCGACAAGTGCGTTGGCCATCCGCGTTCTCCTGGAATGTTCGCTCCCCGCCACGATGGCGGGGAGCGTCAAGGAACAACTTACTCCTGCACCACCAGCGGCTCCGCCTCCCTTGCCGGTGGCAGGCCACGTGCACGACGTACCAAGCGTGCAGTGCCGGTACGCAGATCGTCGAGCAGCGCGTAGATGGTCGGCAGGAACAGCAGGCTGACCACCGTCGAGAATGCCAGTCCGCCCGCGATCGCGCGCGCCATCGGGTAGTACGGCGGCATGCCATCGACGGTATCGGTATTCAATGCGATGGGGACCATGGCCAGGATCGCCGTACCCATCGTCATCATGATCGGCCGCAAGCGTTCGCGGCTACCTTCCACCAGTGCATCGGTACGGGCGACCCCTCGTCGTCGCAGGTTGTTGATGTGCTCGATCATCACTATGCCGTTGTTCACCACCACACCCATCAGCACCAGGATGCCGATCACCGCCATGATGTTCATCTCGGTCCCGGTCAGCCAGAACAGCCAGTACACGCCGAAGATGGAGAACAGCACGCAGGACATGATCGCGGCCGGGAACAGCAGCGACTCGAATACCGCCGCCATGATCACCACCATCAGGACCAGCGCGATCAGGATGGCATTCTTCATCTGGTCCATGCCATCGAAGTTGATGTTGAAGCTCGCGCCGTTGAACGTGTAACCATAACCCGGCGGGAACTGCACGCCATCAAGCGCCGCCTCCACTGATTTGCGCGCCTGGTCCATCGGCACGTCCTTGGCCAGACCTGCCTCGACGCGCAGCATGGTCTGGCGGTTCAGGCGCTGGATCGCGTTGGCCGCCGGATTGACGTTGACGTCGACCATGGCCAGCAACGGAATCTCCTTGCCGCTGGAACTGCGCACCATGAACGAGGACAGGTCCTCGATGCCATAGTCCTCCGAGCCGGCGAAACGCACGTTGACGGGAATCTCGACATCGTCGCGGTGGAAGTCGCGTAGCGACGAACCACGCAATGCCATGCCGACGAACTGCGCCACCTGCTGCGCGCTGAATCCATAGGATGCCGCGCGCTCGCGGTTCACCCGCACCGCCAGTTCCGCGTTGGCATCCCCGATGTCCACGCGCACGTCGCGCAACTTGGGATCGCGCGCGAGCATCGGCACGATGTCGTCGGCCAACTCGCGCAGGGTCTGGGTGGAATCACCCACCAGGCTGAAGCGGATGCCCTGCCCCTCACTGCCCATGCCACCCGGCCAACCAATGCCGATCTTGGCGCGTGCCGACTGCGGCAGCCCCTTGCGGACTTCTTCCTCGATCTTTTTGCTTTGCTCGCGGTCGTCGATGGTCAGGAACAAACGAGTCTGTGCCCAGCCCTGCTCGGCGTAGCGGCTATAGATACGCTTGACATGGAACTTCTCACGGTTGGCATTGATGAAGTCCTCGACCCGCTGGACCTCCCTGCCCATCTCTTCCTTCGAGTAGGAGCCCTTCCACTGGTAGAAGATACGAACCTCGTCCGGACTGTTGTCGTCACCACTACCGGTGGTGTGGGTCATCGGCCACACACTGACCAGCGACACCAGCACGATGCCCAGCACGCTCCAGCCGCGGTTCTGCAACGTCCAGCGCAGAATGCTGGCATAGCGTGTCTGCAACCGGCTGATCAGCGGCGACTTGACCGCCGGCGGCGTCTTCATCCGTGCCGACAGCATCGGGATCAGGCTTACCGCCACCAGCCATGAGGCCAGCAGCGAGAACGAGATGGTCAGCGCCAACTGGGTCAGGTAGATGGTGATGATGTTCTTCTCACCAAACATCATCGGCAGGAATACCACGCAATGGCACAAGGTACCGGCCGACAGGGCGATGGCTACATGGCGCGTGCCGACGATTGAGGCCAACTCTGGCTTGCCGGGGAACTTCTCCCGCTCCTGGTAGATGCTTTCCACCACCACCACGGCGTTGTCGACCAGCATGCCCACCGCCAGCAGCAGGCCCATCATCGAGATGATGTTCAGGCTGATGCCGGTGAAGTACATGAAGCCCAGGGTCATGATGAAACAGATCGGGATCGCGGTTGACACCATCAGCGTCGACGGCCAATGACGCAGGAAGGCATACAGCACGATCACCGACAGCAGCAGGCCGATCGCGCCGGCCTCGGCCAGTGCCAGCAACGAACTGGTGACCGCCTGGCCTGAATCATGCGCCACCTCGATATCGATGCCACGCATCGCCGGATCCTGCTCCAGCACCTTGATCTCATCGCCCACCGCATGCGAAAGATCCACCAGGTTCGCCGAACGTTCCTTGTAGATGTCCACGCCCACGCTGGGCTTGCCATCCATCCGCCGGACATAGCTCATGCGCTGCGGCTGCAGGCTGACTTCGGCAATGTCGGACAAGCGGGTGCCACGGTTGTTGACCGGCAGGTCGCGCAACTGCTGGACCTCGAGCAGCTCCCCCTTCGGTTGCACGCGCAGGCGCCGGCCATCCTCGGTGATCTGGCCTGCGGACACCGCGAAATTGGCTGCCTGCAGTTTCTGCACCAGCTCGTTCAGGGCAACCCCATGGGCGCTGATGCGGTCCTTGTCCAGTGCCACCAAGACTTCCTGCTTGGCCACGCCCTCCACTTCCACGCGGGCGACACCCGGCAGGCGTTCGAGGCCCTGCTTGATGGTGCGCTCGATCATGTCCGCACGCGTTGTCAGGTCCTCCTTGCTGTTCAGGCGCAGGCTGATGGCCTCCTGGTCGCTGGTGCTCCAGCGCTGCACGTAATAACGCCGGAAGTCGTCGGGCAACTGGTCACGCACCGCGTCGATGCGCTCGCGTGCCTCCGACGCCGCCATCGCGATGTCACGGTTCCAGTCACTGAACTCGACCTGGATCTGTGCACCATCGGCATTGGCGCGCGAGTTCATCATCTTGATGCCGGGCATCGTGGCGATGGCCTCCTCCACTGGCCGCAGCACGTTGCGCTCCACCTCTTCCGGGGTCGAGCCCGGGTACGGCAGCGAGACGAAGAAGAACGGGATGGTGGCCTCCGGCTCGGCCTCCAGCGGCAACTTGAGCGCAGCGATCAGGCCGATCACCACCATCGACACGAACAGCATGATGGTGGTGACCGGCCGGCGGATGGACAACTCAGTGATGTTCATCCCGGTCAGTCCCTCACGCCGCCGACGGCGTCCTGCTCATGTGCCAGCACCTGCCCGGCCTGGGCTGCCGCCTGACGGGCACGACGCCCACGCTCGGCATAGTACTCGTCCGGCTTGCGGTCCAGCAGGTCGTATACCACCGGGATTACCAACAAAGTCAGCAGGGTCGAGACCAGCAGGCCACCGATCACCGTGATCGCCATCGGCGAGCGCACTTCGGCACCTTCACCGAAGGCCAGGGCCAGCGGCAGGAAGCCAAACACCGCGCACAGCGTGGTCATCATGATCGGACGCAGACGCGAACGTGCGCCTTCCACCAATGCCTCACGCTTTGCCACACCCTCCTCGCGCAGCTGGTTGACCTTGTCGATCAGGATGATGGCGTTCTTCACCACCAGACCGACCAATAGAATCAAGCCGATGAACACCACCACCGATACCGGCGAACGTGCCAGCAGAAGGGCCGCCACTGCACCAACCAGTGCGAGCGGAATGGTGAACAGAATGACGAAGGGATGCAGCAGCGATTCGAACTGCGATGCCATCACCAGGTAGACCAGAAACACCGCCAATGCAAAGGCAAACAGCAGCGAGCGGATCGACTCGCCCAGCTCCTGGCCCTGGCCACCAATGTGCATGCCTACGTCGGTGCCCAGCGGGTTCTTGGCAACCATGTCCTGCACTTCGGTGATGGCCTTGCCCAGATCGATATCGCGCAAATTGGCCGAGACAATCGCCACACGGCGCTGATTTGCGCGGTGGATCTCGCTCGGGCCGGTGGTGGCGATCACATCAGCCACCGAGCCCAGTTCGATCGCCTTGGCGCCGGTCGGGTTGACGATCAAGCGGCGGATGTCGTTCACCGAGGAACGCTCCGATTCCTGCACACGCACCAGCACGTCGATCTTGCGATCACGGAAGCTGTAGCGGGTAGCGACATTGCCCTTGACCTTGTTGACCACTGCATCGGCGATCTGCCGCGTAGTCAGGCCCAACGCCGCTGCGCGATCCTGGTCGAACACCACCTGGATCTCCGGGAAGCCCTGCTCCACCGTCGATTTGACATCGGCGTAGTGCGCGTTCTCACGCAGCATGCCGGCCAGGCGATTGCCGGCAACGCGGATATCCTCGAGGTTGTTGCCTTCGATCTCGATTTCCAGCGGCGGCGACAGCGCAAACAGCTCCGGGCGGGCGAAGTCCACCTGCGCTGACGGCCAGGCCTTCATGGTTTCGCGTAGCTTTTCGGTCAGTGCCGGCTCCAGCTTGGTGTCGTTCATCACCACCGACAGCTTGCCGATGTTCTCGCCACTCTCGGTCGGGCTGGCATCCAGCCGCGTACCGGTACCGGACACGCCGTACAGCAGGCGCACGCCTTCTTCGCCGGCATGCTTGCGTTGCACTTCGCGCACCAATGCATCGGTCTGCGCCAGCGGCGTGCCGGGCGGCAGCTTGGCAGTCATCTCGAAGCGGTCCTGGGCCAGCTGCGGCAGCAGGTCCACACCCAGCAACGGCAAGGCCGCCAAGGTCAGGCCAAAGGCCAGGGTCGCAAAACCCAGAATCGGCCACGGACGCTTCAATGCTGCCGGCAGCGCGCGCAGGTAGCCAGCTTCAGCGCGGCCATACGGCGCCATCGCAAGATCGCTTGCCTTGCGCATCACCGGGCCGACCACCGCGGCAATGCCACGGAAGATCCGCACCACGCTCCAGGCCAGGAAATAGAAGCCATAGCGGAACATCGCGCCGATGCCACGGCCTGCATAGGCAGCTGGTTTCTTCCAACGGCTCTCGGGACGCCACGGTTCGCGCGGATCCTCGGCCGGGAACTCCAATGGCGGACGGCCCTTCAGCGCGCTCAGCATCGGGATCAGGGTCATCGACACCACCAGCGACACCGCAATGGCGATCGACACGGTCAAGGCCTGGTCGCGGAACAACTGGCCAGCGATGCCATCAACGAACACCAGCGGCAGGAACACCGCGATGGTGGTCAGGGTCGAGGCAACCACCGCCATGAATACTTCGCGGGTGCCCTTGATCGCGGCTTCCAGAATGCCCATGCCGCGCTCCCGCGCCTTGGCAATCGATTCCAGCACCACGATCGAGTCATCCACCACCAGACCGGTGGCGAGTGCCAAGCCGCCCAGCGACATCACGTTCAAGCTCAGGCCGAGCTGGCCCATGAAGAAGAACGTGGCGATGATCGAGATCGGCAGCGACAGCGAGATCACGAAGGTGCTCCAGCCATCGCGCAGGAACAGGAAGATGATCAGCACCGACAGCAGGCCGCCGATCACCGCATCGATCTTGACGTCCTTGATGGCGTGGCGGATGAAGACCGACTGGTCCTCCACCATGGTCATCTCGATGTCCTTGGGCATCTCCTTGCGGATCTGCTCGAGTTTGGCTTCCAGCGCATCGGCGGTGGAAACCGTATTGGCATCGCCTTCCTTGTAAACCGCCAGCTCCACGGCTTCATGACCGCCAGCGCGGATCACCGCCTCGCGTTCCTTGTAGCCCTGGCGCACCTCGGCCACGTCCTTCAAGCGCACGCTGGGCGCACTGCTACTGCCATCACTGCGCATCGCCGCGATCACATTGGGATCACTGCTGCCGAGGATGGCCGACATCAGCTGGCGGTTCTCACCGGCCGAGCTGGCGGTACTGGAGCCACTGGCCGTGGTCAGCAGCATCTCGCGCATCTGTTCGACCGTGGCGAACTGGTTGACGGTACGCACCAGGTAGCGCTGCGAACCTTCTTCCAGGCGACCGCCGGACAGGTTGACGTTCTCCTGCTGCAGTCGCTGGATCACCGTGTCCAGCGACAGACCGAGCGCGGCCAATTTGCGTTGGTCGATATCGACCTGGATCTCGTCTTCCAGACCACCGCCGACCTTGACCGCGGCCACACCGCTGACCGGCTCGAGCTTGCGCTTGAGGTCTTCATCGGCGTAACGACGCAGCTCCATCAAGCGACGCACGGCGTCGGCGTCGTTGCCGGCTTCCTGCTTGGATGACAGTGCCAGACGCATGATCGGCTGGGTCGAGGGATTGAAACGCAGCAGTACCGGCGGCTTGGCCTCCAGTGGCAACTGCAGCGTCTCCATCTTGTCGCGCACGTCGAGCCCGGCCTGCTGCATGTCCGTGCCCCAGGCGAACTCCAGCACCACGTCGCTCTGACCGGTGCGGGAGATCGATTTGAGCTTACGCAGGCCCTTGACGATGCCCAGCGCTTCTTCGGCCGGCTGCGAAATCAGGGTTTCCACCTCGGCCGGTGCCGCACCTTCGTAATCGGTACGCACGGTCAGTGTGGGATAACTCAGGTCCGGCAGTAGTTCGACCTTCAAGCTGGACAGCGAGATCAGGCCAAACAGCACCAGGGTCAGCGTCATCATCGCGATGGTGACGCGGCGGCGGGTGGCGAATTCGATCAGATCGAAGCCACCGCCGGAAGCCGACGGTCCGTGATCACTCATTGTTTGGTCGCCTGTGCAGCTGCCGGCGCCTTGGTCGCCGCGGCCACTGCCTTCTCCTTGCCGATCACCTGTACCGCACTGCCTTCGCGCAGTGCGGCCTTGCCAGCGATGACGACTTCATCGCCGTGCTGCAGACCGTTGCGCACCTCGATGAAGCCGGCATCGTCGTAACCCAGGGCAAGCTCGGTACGCACGGCCTTGCCGTCACGCACCACATAGACTGCCGGCTTGCCGCCATCTTCCAGCAGCGCGGTACGCGGCACCACCAGCGCATCGGCGCGCTGGTCGTAGTTGATGCTAAGGCGGCCGAACATGCCGGCCTGCAATGCGTCTTCGCCAGTGAACGTAGTCACCACGCGGAAGGTACCGGTGCCGTTGTCGACTACCGGCGCAACGCGGTCCACCGTGCCGGTGAACGGCTTGCCCGGCAGCGCATCAACCTGCAGCGACACCGCCTGGCCCGGCTTGAGCTTGGCGATCTCGCGCTCTGGCACATTGAGGGTAGCTTCGAGCTGGGCACTGTCGACGATGCGGATGATCGGCGAGTTGATCTGCACGAAGTTGCCCGGCTTGATGTCACGCGAAGCGATCACACCGCTGATCGGCGCAACCACCGTGGTGTAGGACAACTCCAGCGTCGCCATCCGGTACATCGCCCGCGCATTTTCCAGGTCATAGCGCAGCTGGTCCACATCGGCGGCGCTGACCAATTGCTGCTGCACCAGCTTCTCGGCGCGGTGATAGCTGTTCTCGAGCTTGCGCATCTGCGCCTCGCTCTGCGCAACACTCAGACGGGCGCGATCCGGATCCAGCCGTACCAAAGGTTGGCCTGCTCGTACCTGTTGGCCTTCTTCGACCAGCACCGCCAGCGCCACACCGGAGGTCTTGGCGACGACCTGGGATTCAGCACGCGGCTCCAATGCAGCGGTGCCGGCATAGCTGGCGGCAATGGCACGGCGCTCGGCCTTGGCCACTTCCACCGGTACGGCGTCGCTGGCCTTCTGCTCATCCGGCGTCTTGGCCTTGGCTTCCTCGCCACCGGCTTTGCAGCCGCCGAGCAATAGGGAAGTGGTGATCAGGAGTGCAGCAGCGCAGCTTCCGGTGCGGGCGTGCAGAGTGAAAAGTCGCGACATCGTCTTGTCCCTGGGGATGCGTAGGCAGGTGTTGTAGCAAAGTATTGCACCACCCCACGCCTACACCATGCCCCGAAAGTCATGGGTACCTGCACCTTTGTTTCCGCCTACCGCATTGCAGCATCCAAGTGCCTGTTCCGAACGGGTAAATACGCGGGCTATACTCGGCCCGTTCCGTATCCCACGGCGGAACCCCAGACCCGCTCACCGGATAAGGAAACCATGCGCTCGCAGCCGCTCGCCGCTTGTTTCGCTCTGGCTTTTGCCCTGACCTTCGGGGCCGCCCAAGCTGATCCGCAGTCTGCTACACCCGCCGTCGCCCCCGCCGCTGCTGCCCCCGCCGCCACACCGGCGCCGGCCAGCACTGGCAATGCCGCTACCGGCCGGACTCTGGCCTATACCTGCCAGGGCTGCCACGGCATCACCGGCTACAAGAACGCCTACCCCAGCTACCGTGTGCCGAAGATCGGTGGGCAGTCGCCGCAATACCTGACCCAGGCGCTGACCGAGTACCGCGAAGGCAAGCGCAAGCATCCAACGATGCAGGCGCAATCGATGAGTTTCAGCCCGCAGGACATTGCTGATCTCTCCGCCTACCTGTCCACCCTCAAATAAGCGCCGACCATGACGAAAGCCACGCACGCACTGCGTTTGTCCATCGCCCTGTTCGCCGCCATGGGTCTGGCTGCCTGTACGCAGTCGGAGGTCGAGTCCAGCGGCAAGTCCGCGGCCGACCCTGGCCATGCCAGCGGTGAACACGGATCCAGCTCCTCCGCCGGCCTACCCGCTGGCCGCATCGCCGCCGGTGAGCATCTGGCTGCCGTAAAGGGCAAGGCCACCGGGCAGAGCTGCATCGACTGCCACGGCGCCGATGGCAACAACCCGATCGACCCGACCTATCCCAAGCTCGGCGGCCAATACGGCGACTACCTCGCCCACGCACTGCAGGCCTACCGGGCAAGTACCCGCGAGCACATGCTGATGACGCCGCAGGCGCAGAAACTCAGCGACCAGGACATCGCCGACTTGGCCGCGTATTTCGGCTCGCGTCCCAGCCAGTTACGTGACCTGCACGGCGTGGACTGAGGGCACTCGTCGCAGCACCGCACTGAAAACAAAGCCGCCCTTAGGCGGCTTTGTTTTTATTGGTCAACTCCCGATGCGTTTGAGACTGCTTGTGGGAGCGGCGTAAGCCGCGAAGCTGGCATTGCCGAAACCTCAGGCATATGCAGCATCTGATTCGATACGAGCTTCGCGGCTTACGCCGCTCCTACAAAAAACCGAAGCATATGGCGCGCCATCAGCGGCTGCCGTTGTCTTCCTGCAGCTCTCTCTTGAACGGGATATCCGGTGGCGGCCTTGCTTCTGCCGGCTGCTCCTGCATGTTCGGATTGGTCAGGCCGCAACCACCACCGAACTGCAGCATCGATACCACGCAGGAAATCTTGCTGCTCGAGCCGGGGATCGGGATCTCCACGCTTTTGATGCCCTTGCGCACCCATTCGGCCAGCAGCGATTCGTTCGGTGCCCAGTATTTGTCGAACGAGGTTGGCGTGTAGTCATACGGCGGGCGCTTGAGCCAGGTGCCGGACTCGGCGATGCGCTCACGGCTCCAGCTGTCGGCATCACCGCCCGGCGCGCCACGCTTGGCCACGTCCTGCGACTGCCCTTCGTTACCGCCCAGTTTTACGCTGCCATCGGCATTGAACAGCCCCGTGCCCTTGTCAGCCTGACCGCCAGCGCTACCAGCAACCTGGCGCTGGGCTGCACCCCAATCATCACCACGGCTTGGCGCAGCCCAACCACCGCTGCGATCCTGTGGCTTGGGGCCCGCTCCAGCGCTCGTTCCGGGCCGCGGACTCGGATTGGCTGTCGCCGCCTGCCCGCCAGTGCGCGACGGACTTGTCGATGCGCTTGCTGCCGGCGTAGCAGCTGATGCCTGCGTCGCGGCAGCTGCAGATGTCGTCGCCTGCGCGGCGGGCTTGTCCGGCACACCGGGCACCGCACGCTCACGCACCGCCATCGTCGGCGTCTTCACTTGCACCTGGGCAGCGCGCGATTGCAGCGTCGCCATCGCGACCGATTCCTGAGCTGCGGTTTCAATCTGACGTTCGCGCACGCCAAACTCAGGCGTACGAATCTGCACCTGCGTTTCGCGCGTTCGTGGCTGAGCTACCGCAACTGGTTGCTGCGTGGCCACTTCGATCTGGCGTTCGCGCACCTGCACCTGGGTCGAACGCAGCTGCACCGCAACTTCCGCAGGCTGGCGCAGCGCCTGGGTTGGCTGCGGACGATCAACCGCGGTTTCGATCGTGCGTTCGCGCACCTGGGCTTGGCTGCTGCGCAACGCAGGTGCCTTCACCGTGGCAGGAGGGACCACGAACTCGCTGGTCGGCCGGCTTGTCTCCGTCACCTGCAGCGGCTGTTCGCTGGCAACAGGCGGCTCCGGCACGGGCTTGGATGCATCAATCTGCATCGACTCAGGTTCGAATGTTGACTCAGCAGACGCCGCATTGGCCTGCGCAGCGCTCGCAGCCGGGGCCTCAACCGACTCCTGTGCCGCTGGCGCCGACGGCTCGGCCGCAGCAGCGCCAGACTGCGCTGCAACTGCCGCCTGCGCGCCCGCCGCCTCAGCGGCCTGCGGGGCGCCACCACCCTCCTCGTCCGGCGTACCACGCCCGACATACGCCACCTGCACGCGCTCGCCTTCTTCGGCGTTCTGTTCCGGCACGTTACTGCGCACCAGCGCCACCCACAGCAACAGCAGCGCGAACAGCACATGCAGGCCGGCACTGAAGAACCCTGCAAACCAACGCAGGCCACGCTGATCGCGCGGCGATGGTTCGCCGCCGTTCCAGAACAGCAGCACGATGTGTTGCCACAACGGCAACGGCGCAGATGCAGCGTCGCGAGCCCGCGGCGGCCGCGCCGCCATGGCTTCAGCAGCATCGGCATCAACAAAGGCCGACGGCCCCTTGGATACACGCGTGCGCAGCCAGTTGCTCCAGCTATACGGCATGCCGGTGCGGCGATCGTGCAGGATGCTGGTCTGCCGGCGCGAGGCCAGCAGATTGATCAGCTCGGTAACCGATGTCACCGGCATGCGTGGTAGCGGCTCAGCCCGCGCCGTCGCGCGGAATATACGGGGCCTGACCGGTTTCGTGGTCGGTGGCGTCACGCACGGCGGTGATGCCCGGCACCCGGCCCATCAAGGTCTTCTCGATCCCCTGCTTCAAGGTCACATCGGCCATGCCACAGCCGTGGCAGCCACCGCCGAAGCGCAACAACACCACGCCATCGGCCGATACTTCCTGTACTGCGACGCGGCCGCCATGCGAGGCCAGCTGCGGATTGATTTCGTTTTCAATCACCCAGCGCACACGCTCGACGATGGACGCTGCATCACCCGGGGCTTCGCCCTTGATCTTGGGTGCCTTGATGGTCAACTGCTGGGTACCGGCAGCCTGGGTGACGATGTCGATCTCGGCGCCGTCCAGCCACGCCACGCTGGTGGCGGCGATATACAAGGTGAAGCCATCGCAGTCCACGGCCCACTCATCACCGAGCAGGTCAGCCGGCTCGGCAAATTCGAGGCGCGCATCGGCGGTGGGGGTTCCGGGGTCCATCGCCCTCAGGCGCACGCCCATACCGGGCACGGCCTCGCGTTCGATCAACTTGCGGAAATGCGTTTGGGCGGTATCTGAGATCTGGATCATGCGGGTATTCTAGCTGTGTCTTGGTTGCCACCGATGGGACAGTGATTCCAACGGCGGCACAGTTCAGTCATCTGTTATGGAGGTTTGCATGGCCCCTGATCTTGTCCCGCTGGCACAAGCGCACTGCAGCCCGCGCCGGGGCAGCGAATATCGCCTCAGCCAGGCCCGCGTTGCCGAGCTGCTGCCGCAGGTCCCGGGCTGGGAGCTGGCCGAAAATGGCCAGGCCCTGACCCGTACATTCCGCTTTGACAACTACCACGGCACCATGGCGTTCGTGAACGCTCTGGCCTGGGTTGCGCATCGCGAAGACCACCACCCCGACCTCGGCGTGCACTACGACCGTGCTGTTGTGCGCTTTTCCACCCACGATGTGGGCGGGCTGAGTGAAAACGACTTCATCTGTGCCGCCAAGGCATCCGCATTAATGGAGCAATGACATGAAACTGCGTCTGCTGTTCGCTGCAATGGGTACCGTGGCTGCACTGAGCGCCTGCAACTCCTCCAACCAACCGGACGCGCCGGCAATCGCCCCGACCGAAGTGGCCGCTGTACAGACCCCGCCACCAGACTACCCGGCCGAACTGGCCTGCACCGGCGTCGGCGGCAAAAGCGTGCTGCGCGTGGTGGTTGGTCCGCAGGGCACGCCTACCGAGGTCTCGCTGGTCACCAGCAGTGGCAACAGCCAGCTGGACGACTCCGCCGCGCGCCGCGTGCGCGAGTGGAAGTTCAATCCAGCCACCCGCAACGGCCAGCCGGTGCCCACCACCATCCAGGTACCGGTCAGCTTCAACCCGCCGGACCCGAAGCCGAATGAGTGCTTCGCCATTGAAGAACGCGCGCGCCGCGGCGGCTGAGCCGGCAACGGCCGTCACGCATGCACGCGATTTCCAGTGACAACCTCTGGCTTGCGTTCGGCCTGACCTTCGCTGCCGGCCTGGCCACCGCCGTCGGCAGCTTGCTGGTGTTGTTCTCCAAACGCCCGAACCCGCGCCTGCTGGCGTTCGGGCTGGCCTTTGCCGGCGGCGCGATGGTCTACGTCTCGCTGTCGGAGATACTGAACAAGTCGATCAGCTCATTCGCCCAGGCCTATGGCGACCGCCTCGGCTATACCTACGGCACCTTATGGTTCCTTGGCGGCGTACTGCTGGTGGTATTGATCGACCACCTGGTTCCGAATCCGCACGACAGCCTGGACAAGCAGGACCCAGCCTTCCACGACCACAGCCACAAGCAGATCCGCCGGGTCGGCCTGCTCAGCGCGATCGCCATCACCGCGCACAACTTTCCCGAAGGTCTGGCGACCTTCTTCGCCACTCTTGAAAGCCCCTCGGTCGGCTTGCCGCTGGCTTTCGCCATCGCCATCCACAACATCCCCGAAGGCATCGCCATCGCCGTGCCGGTGTACCTGGCCACTGGGCGCAAGTCCTACGCCTTTGGCGCCAGCCTGCTGTCTGGCCTGGCTGAGCCGGTCGGCGCCGCCATTGGCTACTTCCTGCTGGCAGATGCCCTGTCCCCGGCCACCTTCGGTGCGGTGTTCGGGCTGATCGCCGGCATCATGGTGTTTCTGGCATTGGATGAACTGCTGCCGGCCGCCAAGCGCTACGCCCAGGGCCATGAGACCGTTTACGGGCTGGTGATCGGCATGGCGACGATTGCAGTGAGCCTGGTGCTGTTCAAGTGGTAGCAGGCTGGGGCTGATCGGCAACCCAGCCAAGCCTGAAACCAGATCTTTTGTGGGAGCGGCGTGAGCCGCGAAGCCCAAACATCAGCAGATGACCGGGATGCAGGCGACCCAAGCAAGGTCAGCTTCGCGGCTCACGCCGCTCCCACAAACCCTGCATCACATACCCGCAATCCCGGCTTCACAGCCTCAAAGCTTGTTCATCGCCTCAACCAGGTCCTGCGGCAGCGGCGCATTCAATAGATAAGGTGTCTTGCCGCCATCCAGCGCGAACTCCAGCGAGGCGGCGTGCAGGAACAGGCGTTTGAGCCCGATCTGCTCACGAAAGCGCTTGTTGACCGCAGGATCGCCGTATTTGTCGTCTCCTGCCACCGGATGGCCGATGTGCTGGGCATGCACGCGGATCTGGTGGGTGCGGCCGGTTTCAATCCTGACTTCGCAGTAGGACTGGCCGCCGCGACGCTCCAACACCTTGAAATGACTCAGCGACGGCTTGCCGATAGCATTCACCTGAACGTGGCGCTCACCGCCCTGGCGAAGGCCGACATGCAGAGGGGCGTCCACACTCATCACGCCGTCGGGCATGCGCCCGGCCAGCAGGGTCAGGTAGCGCTTCTGGATGCCGCCATGGTCTTCACGCAGCAAGGCCTGCAACTCGACCAGGGCCGAACGCTTCTTGGCGAGGATCAGCAGGCCAGAAGTGTCCCGGTCCAACCGGTGCACCAGTTCCAGGTTCATGTTCGGCCGCAGCGCGCGCATGGTCTCGATCGCACCGTGGCTGATACCGCTGCCGCCGTGGCTGGCCACGCCGGTCGGTTTATTGATCACCAGCAGCTTGGCGTCCTCGAAGACGATGGCTTCTTCCATACGCTGCAGGAAGCTGCTCGGTGGCGGCGCCTTGTCTCCGATCTCATTGAGATTGACCGGCGGGATACGCACCTCTTCACCGCCGTCCAGCTTGCGGTCGGCCTTGGCGCGGCCGCCATTCACACGGACCTGGCCACTGCGGACCAGTTTGTAGACCAGGCTGCGTGGTGCGCCCTTCAGCTGACCCAACAAAAAGTTGTCCAGTCGCTGTCCTGCCCTGTCTTCGGGCACTTTGATCATGCGCACGCTGCTCTTGGCGGCAGGCGGTGCTTGGGGCTTGTCGGAATCAGTCATCGGCCTATTTATTCTGCTACACTCGGGGGGCGATATAAGGGTTTGATTTCGTTGGAAGTTGGTCAGGGCCAGAAGCCCCGCTCCCTACGAATCCGGCACAGTGCGCGGCCACCGCCCCCGGGGCGGCCATGTTAGCGGCTCGTCGGCGTTCCCGGCCATCGCCGGATGCCAAAAAAGCATCCGAGCTGGACGAAACCCATGTCCCGCGCGACGCCATCGGCCACGGCCGCGGGCGGCCGCCGGCCCTGAAACACCTAAAACAAGAAAGAAGCGCTCCCGCGGCCTGCCGTGGTGTCGTAGCGCTGGAAACCCAAGCCGCCCTGCCCGCGCCTGCGCGAATGGGCGGCGAACCGTGTCCAGAGGCGAAACCCCATGGCGTTCCGCGCGGTAGCAGCGCGCGAGGAACGCACAATGAAGCGAATGCTGATCAATGCCACGCAGGCTGAAGAACTGCGCGTGGCCATCGTCGACGGGCAAAACCTGTACGACATCGATATCGAGCAACCGTCCAAGGAACAGAAGAAGTCCAACATCTACAAGGGCCGCATCACCCGTCTTGAGCCGTCGCTCGAGGCTGCCTTTGTCGAGTACGGCGGTGAACGCCATGGCTTCCTGCCGCTCAAGGAAATCTCCCGCGACTATTTCCAGGCGGGCGTGGACCACAACAAGGCCTCCATCAAAGAGCTCCTGCGCGAAGGCCAGGAAATCGTCGTGCAGGTCGACAAGGAAGAGCGTGGCAACAAGGGCGCCGCCCTGACCACCTTCATCTCCCTGGCCGGCCGCTACATGGTGCTGATGCCCAACTCTCCCTCAGCCGGCGGCGTTTCCCGTCGCATCGAGGGTGAAGACCGCGCTGCCCTGAAGGAAGCGCTGGACAAGCTGAACATCCCCGACGACATGGGCGTGATCATCCGCACCGCCGGCGTTGGCCGCGATGCCGAAGAGCTGCAGTGGGATCTGGACTATCTGTTGCAGGTATGGCGTTCGATCGCCGAAGCCGCACTGACCAAGCCGGCCCCGTTCCTGATCTACCAGGAATCGCGCCTGATCGTGCGCGCCCTGCGCGACTACCTGCGCTCGGACGTCGGCGAGATCCTGGTCGACACCGAAGAACTGTACGAGACCGCACGCGACTTCATGCAGCAGGTGATGCCGCAGACCCTGCGCAAGCTCAAGCATTACAAAGACGACATCCCGCTGTTCAACCGCTTCCAGATCGAATCGCAGATCGAGGCGATCTACGAGCGCAACGTGCGCCTGCCGTCCGGCGGCTCGATCGTGGTTGACCAGACCGAAGCGCTGACCGCGGTTGACGTCAACTCGGCCCGCTCCACCAAGGGCAGCGACATCGAAGACACCGCCTTCCAGACCAATCTGGAAGCGGCCGAAGAAGTCGCCCGCCAGCTGCGCCTGCGCGATCTGGGCGGCCTGGTGGTCATCGATTTCATCGACATGTCCTCCAGCAAGCACCAGCGCGAAGTCGAAAACCGCCTGCAGAATGCGCTGAAGTACGACCGTGCCCGCGTCCAGCTGGGCCGTATCTCGCGCTTCGGCCTGATGGAAATGAGCCGCCAGCGCCTGCGTCCGAGCCTGGGCGAATCCAGCCAGATCGTCTGCCCGCGTTGTGACGGCCAGGGCCGCATGCGCAGCATCGAGTCGCTGTCGCTGTCCATCATCCGCGTTGCCGAAGAGCATGCGATGAAGGAAAACACCGGACAGGTGCTGGTCCAGGCCCCGGTCGAGATCGCCAACTACCTGCTCAACGAGAAGCGCAGTGCCCTGCGTGAAATCGAGCAGCGTCACGACGCGCCCATCGTCATCGTTGCCGATGAGCAGCTGCACACCCCGCACTACGAAGTCACGCGCCTGCGCGACAACGAGCTGGGTGAAGAGTCGAACAAGCCCAGCTACCAGCGCGGCACCCCGCGCAAGTTGCCGGTGCATGCACTGACCAAGGCACAGCTGAACATCCCGGCACCGGCCGTGACCCACGTCAAGCACAGCCAGCCTGCGCCGATCCGTGAAGTCGTCGAAGCCGCACCGGCACCGGCACCGGTTGCAGCTCCTGTCGCCCCCGCCGCTGGCGGCGTAATGGGCTGGCTCAAGCGCGTGTTCGGCGGCGAACCGGCTCCGTCCGCGCAGCCGGCACAGCCGCAGCGCCAGGACAACGGCCGCAACAACCGCAACGAACGCGGCAACCAGCGCCGTGACGGCCGCAACGGCCAGCAGGGTCGCGGTGGCAACGGCAATGCGAATGCTGGCGGCAACGCCAACGGCAACCGCCGTGATGAGCAGCGCCGCGAAGATCGCCGCCAGAACGCCGACAAGCCGCAGCAGCCGGCACAGCAGCAGGCGCAGAACAACGCCCAGCAGCAGCCCAAGCAGCGCAATGAGCAGCCGCGCGGCGAGCAGGCACAGCAGCAGCCCAAGCAGCCGCGTAACAACGAGCAGCAGCAGGCCAAGCAGCCGAAGCAAGCGAAGCAGCCCAAGCCGCAGCAGGACGGCGACAAGCAGGCCCAGCAGCAGAACGTGCAGGGTGAGAAGCCCGCACGCCAGCAGCAGGCGCAGCCGGAAGCCGCTCGCGCAGCTGCACCGGTCGCCGCAGCACCGGTAGTTGCCGCCGCAGCGATTATTGCCAACGAAGCCGTTGCCAACACCGATGCCGTGGTGAAGGAAAACACCATTGCTGCCGAGATCGCCAAGCCGGCGGTCGTCTCCGAAGATCAGCCGGCAGTGGCCGTGGTCGTCGATGAGAACGGCAACCCGGTCGCAGGCGAAGAAGCTGCCGGTGAAGCCGGTGGTCGTCGTCGTCGCGGTCGTCGCGGCGGTCGTCGTCGTCGTCGTGGCAATGGTGAAGGTGCAGCCGGTGGTGAAAACCTGGGCGGTGATGAAGACGGTCTGGACGGCTTTGATGACGCCGATGGCGAAATCAATGAAGCCCCGGCCAAGCCCGCCAGCAGCCAGCCCGAGTTCGAGTTCGATGACGAGCCTGCAACCCCGGCCGCTCCAGCTTCCGCGCCAGTAGCAGCCAAGCCGGCTGTTGCTGCACCGGTACAAGCAGCTGCAGCCGTTGTTGCGGTTGTTGCCGCAGCACCTACCGCTGATGTCGAAGTGCTTGCTGTCGAAGCAGCCGTTGTCGAAGTGGCCGCACCGGCAGCGGTCGCTCCCGTCGAAGTGGCAGCTGCCGCCGAACCGGCAGTGGTCAAGGCAGAGCAGGCAATCGCTGCCCCGGCAGAAGCTGTCGCCGAGGCCGTCATCGCAGCCCCGGTTGCCGTCGTGGCCGAAGCGCCTGTCAGTGCTCCCGCTGCTCCGGTGATCGTCAGTGCACCGGCAGTTGCCGCTGCACCGATCGAGCAAGCCGCAGCTGTTGCACCGATCAGCGAAGTGCCGACCCCGGTCAGCACGCTGCAGCCGGAACCTGCAGTAGTTGCAGCACCGGAACCCGCAGCACCGGAGAACGGGCAGCTGTTCGCCCAGACTGCGGTTGTTGAGGAAAGCGCTGTAACGCCGGTCGTCGAGACCGCAGCAGCACCGGTCGCTGCACCGGCACCAGTCGTCGCCGCGGCTCCGGCCGTGCATGCCGACAGCGTCGCGACCGAAGCTGACACCAAAAAGCAGGAAGACGATCAGCCGCGTAACGGCTGATCCGTCCAGCTTGTGTGAAAGCAGAAGGCGGCCTTAGGGCCGCTTTCTGCGTTTCTGGGCCAGGTAATCGCTGCGACCGTGATGCGGATTGAGTGCCGGATTCTTTGTAGGAGCGGCGTCAGCTGCGAAGCTCGCACATCATCAGATGACATAAGCACCAAGGATCCAAGCAACGCCAGCTTCGCGACTCATACCGCTCCCGCAGGCAAACTCCAAGCTGGTGCACCACCTGCGTCACTGAAGTGATCGGCCAACAGCACCCGCGCTGCACTCTTGTGGGAGCGGTGCCAGCCGCGAAGCACGCATATCATCAGATGGCACAGTTGCAAGGAGCTTAAGCAACTCCAGCTTCGCGGCTCACGCCGCTCCCACAGACAGGCGCTGGGCTGCTGCATCATCCGCATCGCCCACGTTCGACCCGTCCAGCACATAACGCATACAAACAAAGAGAGCGCAACGTTGCCGCTGCGCTCTCTTTGATTCAACTGCACTCGAAGGGCCCTGTCGTACTGAGCAATGCCAGCCCCAAGCCCCCTCTCCCCTCAGATCGCTTTGCTGGGATCACCCACGCCGTACTGCGCGGCAAGCCGGGCAAGAGCGATGTTGTCCTGCACACCCAGCTTCTGGAACAAGCGCGCCTTATGAGTGTTCACGGTCTTGGCACTGAGGCTCAAACGACGGGCGATTTCTTCCTGGCGATGCCCCTGGATCAGCAACAAGGCCACTTCCAGCTCACGCGGTGAGAGCAGGTCGAACGGCGATGCGCCGCCTTCCAGATTGGACAGCGCCAGATTCTGCGCAATGCTGGTGGCCAGATAACGCTTGCCGATGGCAACGTCATGCACAGCGCGGATCAGCTCTTTCGAATCCCCGCCCTTGCCCACGTAGCCGGAAGCACCCGCCTCCAGCAAGCGCTTGGGCATCGGCCCATCTTCCAGCACGGAAACGATGATTACCTTGGTACCGTGATCACCCTTGACGATGCGCTCGGTGATCTCCAGCCCACTAAGGCCTGGCAGGTGCAGGTCGCACAGTACGACGTCGGGCTTCAGGCGGCGGATCTGCGGCAGCGCGACGTCGCCGCTGTCTGCTTCACCGACGACTTCTATCCCGGTTTGCCCCGAAAGAATCATCCGAATGCCCGTGCGCACAAGTGCGTGGTCATCGATAAGAAAAACGCTGATGGTCATGAAGGATTCCTCGCGGCGAGGTGACAGTTGGAGCCTTGGGCGCGGCAAAATCCGAGCATGCGAGGCGACGGCCCTCCCCCGTCCCTCATGGCAAGGCCATGTGTATTATCAAGCAGAAGTGGCCCAACTGGGCTCTATCGGACACCCGCTCGCAGGAAATGTATCTGTAGTTTTGAGCATCAGGATGATGCGGTTTATGCGCCTGCGGCTGGCGAGCTCACTATGCCGTCGCAGCCAATACTGTATCCATCAGGTCAATTCGTCCAATGACTTAGGACTTCTCTTACCTTTTGGACATTACCAATTGCAGTGCAGCTCAGGGCGCGGGCAAGGACCAGCGTCGGCGGAACATCACCATATACACGCCTGTAACCCAGATCGTTGCGGCACACCAGCCGCCGAGGATATCCGAGGGGTAATGCACCCCCAGGTAGACCCGTGACAGGCCAACCGAGACGACAAAACCACTGACAACCGCCACTACCGGCCAGCGCCAGCGTGTGCGCCAGGTCAAAAACACCAGGGTCAGTGCCAGCGTCATCGAGCCCATCGCATGCCCGCTGGGGAAGCTGAACGTACTTTCCGGCGCAATCGATTCCCACAAGCTCGGGCGCTCGCGCTGGAAGATCTGCTTGCTGCCCAGGTTCAACAGCGCCGAGCCGATGAATGCCGTCGCCGCGAATGCCGCCTTGCGCCAATGCCGCCGCAACAGCAGCACGACCACGATCAGGATATCCACGGGGATGACGCCCCAGTGATAGCCGAGTTCGGACATCAGCACGAAGAACGCGTTCAGGCCAGGCGTGGCCATCGCATGCATGCGCAGCAGCAGGACCGCGTCGAAATGGAAGGCCTCAGCCTCGTGGATCTCGTCGGCCAAGGCCACGAAACCGGCCAGCGGCAGCAGCACACCGATGAACAGCACCACCAGCCGCCACGCATTGTGGGCGAGCCAGCGGCGCAGACCGGCAGCTTCGCTCCGGGAATCAACCGGAGCTTCGTGCATACCGGGTCTCGACATAGTCATCAATCAAGGCGACGAACTCATGGGCAATGTTGTCACCGCGCAGGGTGATCTTCTTCTCGCCGTCGACAAACACCGGCGCGGCCGGGGTTTCGCCCGTACCCGGCAGCGAAATGCCGATATTGGCGTGACGCGACTCACCGGGGCCGTTGACGATGCAACCCATCACCGCCAGGGTCATGTTCTCCGCACCGGGGTGACTGACGCGCCACACCGGCATCTTTTCGCGCACGTGGTTCTGCACCACCTTGGCCAGCTCCTGGAAGAACTCGGAGGTGGTACGACCGCAGCCCGGGCAGGCGGTGACCATCGGCGTGAAAGCGCGCTGACCGGTGGTTTGCAGCAGCTCCTGGGCGACGATGACTTCCTGCGTGCGCGACTGGCCCGGTTCGGGCGTCAGCGAGATACGGATGGTGTCGCCGATCCCTTCCTGCATCAGCACCGCCAGCGCCGCCGACGAGGCGACGATGCCCTTGCTGCCGATACCGGCCTCGGTCAGGCCCAGATGCAGGGCAAAGTCAGAACGCTGCGCCAGATCGCGGTACACGGCGATCAATTCCTGCACGCCACTGACCTTGGCCGACAACACGATGCGATCGCGCGGCAAGCCCAGTTCAACTGCGGTCTCGGCCGAATCCAACGCCGAGCGGATCAAGGCCTCGCGCAGTACGCGCCCGGCATCCCAAGGCTGCGCACGCTGGCTGTTCTCATCCATCAACTTGGCCGCAAGTGCCTGATCCAACGAGCCCCAGTTGGCACCGATACGCACCGGCTTGTTGTACTTGATGGCGAATTCGATCAGCTGCGCGAACTGGGTGTCTTTCTTCTTGCCGAAGCCGACATTGCCCGGATTGATGCGGTACTTGGCCAGCGCCTCTGCGCAGGCCGGTTCGCCGGTCAGCAGTTGATGGCCGTTGTAATGGAAGTCACCGATCAGCGGCACCTCGATGCCCATCATCGCCAGCTTCTCGACAATGCGCGGAATGGCCGCAGCCGATTCGGGATTGTTGACGGTCAGTCGCACCATCTCCGAGCCCGCGCGCCAGAGTTCAGCCACCTGCTTGACGCTGGCAGCCACATCGGCGGTATCGGTATTGGTCATCGACTGCACGACCACGGGATTCCCTCCGCCCACCTTTACCCCGCCGATAGCGACGGACTGGGTGATGCGGCGGGGCCACGCGGTAGCGTCGGTGGGCGGTGTTGGGCGGGTCACGGCGTCATGCATTGCCCATTTTAGCGCGCCAGCCACCCGTACGGCATGAACCTTGGATTGCGTGGTAGCCACCGCGACAGCATACGATTGCGCCATGGAAACCCGAGACACCTCTTTTCTTCGCACCCTGTGCAGCCTGCGCTGGCTGGCCACCGCAGGCCAGGCCGCCACCATTCTTGTCGCCACCTGGCTGTTGGGGCTGGAGCTGCCACAGGAGCCGCTGTGGGCCGGCGTCGCCGTACTGGCCTTGTTCAACCTGTACGTGCAGTTGCGCGTACATGACACCGACCCGGCACCGGTCACCGCCTTCGGCCATATCCTGGTCGATGTCACGGTATTGACCTGGATGGTGGGCTGGAGCGGCGGCATCGCCAATCCGTTCGGCTCGCTGTTCCTGATCCTCATCGCGCTGGCCGCGCTGGCGCTACCGCTGCGCTGGACCCATGCGGTGGCCGCTGCCTGCGTCGGCGGCTATGCGCTGAGCGCGGTATTCGGGCTGCCACTGAAGGGCGGCTACTTCGACACGATGAGCCTGCACCTGTGGGGTGCGGCAGCCAACTTTCTGCTGTCCAGCGTGGTGGTTCTGGTCTTTTCCACGCGCTTGGCGGCTGCGCTGCGCGAGCGTGAGAACCAGCTGGCGATGTTGCGCGAGCGCTTCGTCCGCAACGAAGGCATTGTCGCCTTGGCCACGCATGCCGCCTCTGTCGCCCATGAACTCAACACGCCGCTGGCGACCATGACCCTGCTCACCGACGACATCGTCGAGCAGGGCGCGGCCACCCCGGAAATGCGCGACGACCTGGAAACCCTGCGCGAGTTGCTGGTGCAGTGCCGGGAGAAGGTGCTGGCGTTGGCGGCACCGGCAGAAGGCGCAGGCAGCCGCGCGCCGGTATCCATCGCCAGCGTGCTCGAACAGTGGCGACTGGTGCGCCCGACCATCCAGTTGCGACGCAACCCCGACGCCCCGCTGCATCTGAAATTGGACCCCGGTATTGGTCATCTGCTACAGGTGCTGTTGAACAATGCCGCCGATGCCGGTGAACACGCCGGGCGCGCGCAGATCGACTTGGACATCCGCATCCACGAAGGTCAGCTCTACGGTGAGGTCCGCGATTACGGACCGGGCTTCAACGCCAATGATGCAGCCCTGCCCGGCACTTTGTTCAACAGCGGCAAAAGCAACGGCATGGGTGTCGGCCTGGCACTGTCGCATGCCACCATTGAGCGCCTGCACGGCGAATTGTGGATGCGCCCGGCCGAAGGCCAGGGAGCACGCGTCGGCTTTCGTCTGCCGTTGAACAACATTGAGGTAAGTCCATGAATGCTGCTGCCACCCACGGCCTGCTGGTCGATGACGACCCGCTTTACCTGCGCACCCTGCAGCGCACCTTGGCCCGCCGCGGCATCGAAGCAGTCACCGCCACCGACATTTCCAGTGCCATGCAGCTGGCGACGCAGACACCACCGGCGTTTGCGCTGATCGACCTCAAGCTGGGCAGCGAATCCGGCTTGAATCTGATCCAGCCGCTGCGCGAGCTGCGCCAGGACATGCGCATCCTGCTGGTCACCGGTTATGCCTCGATCGCCACCGCGGTTGAAGCGATCAAGCTGGGCGCCGACGACTATCTGCCGAAACCGGCGACGGTGCAGATGATCCTGCGCGCGCTTGGCGAGGAAGACGAGGCCGGCGAGGAACCGGAAGATATTGAACCGCCGGACGCGATGACGCCGATCAGCCGCTTGCAATGGGAGCACATCCAACAGGCTCTGCACGAAACCGGCGGCAATGTCTCCGCTGCCGCGCGGTTGCTGGGCATGCATCGGCGCTCATTGCAGCGCAAGCTGACCAAGCGGCCCAGCCCGGAGCGGGACCCGAACAGGTAACCCTGCGTCCTGTAGTGCCGAGCCATGCTCGGCAAGGGCCTGCACCAGAAATACGAAGCCTCCCCAAAAAATCCTCCTCTCGCCCTTGGCAAAGGGAAGTAGCGAAGGATTGTGGGAGCGGCGTAAGCCGCTAAGCAGATCCACTGTCGGGGACCATAGATACCGGGCACTTCAGCCATGTCAGCTTCGCGGCTTACGCCGCTCCCACAAGACAGAGCAAAAAAAACCGCGCATCTCTGCGCGGCTTTCTGCTTCAAAAGACAATCAGCGCAACCGCGCCAACAGCTCCCGGGTCATCGGGTCGGCAATCTCAACCGCCTCGCCCTGCACGGCCGGCAGCAATTGACTGGCCAGCTGCTTGCCCAGTTCAACGCCAAACTGATCGAAAGCGTTGATGTCCCAGATCAGAGACTGCACGTACACTGCGTGTTCGTACATCGCGATCAGCGCACCCAGCGACTGCGGAGTCAACGCGTCCAGCAGGATCATCGTGCTCGGGCGGCCACCCGGATACTGGCGATGCGGGTCTTCGCTGTCCTGACCGTTGGCCAGGGCTTCGGTCTGCGCCAGCAGGTTGGCCAGCAAGGCCTGGTGGTTGATCTCGTAGGGATCATCATTGCGCACGCAGCCGATGAAATCGGCCGGCACGATGCTGGTGCCCTGGTGCAGGGCCTGGAAAAAGCTGTGCTGCACATCGGTGCCAGCACCACCCCACCACACCGATACCGTGTCGCCGTCGACCGGGCTGCCGTCGCGCTTGACCCGCTTGCCCAGGCTTTCCATCACCAGCTGCTGCAGATAGGCCGGCAACAGCGCCATGCGCTGGTCATAGGTCATCACTGCGTGGGTGGCGTAACCCAACACGTTGCGGTTCCAGATATCGGTCAGCGCGTGCAGCACCGGCAGATTGCTTGCCAGCGGTGCACTGGCCGCGTGCGCGTCCATCTGCGCAGCGCCTTCCAACAGCTGGCCGAAGCGTTCAAAGCCGATTGCCAAGGCAATCGGGAAGCCCACCGCCGACCACAGCGAGTAACGGCCGCCCACCCAGTCCCACATCGGCAGCACGCGCTCGGCGGCGATGTCGAAGGCCTTGGCGGCACGCTCGGGGTTGGCACTGACGGCGTATAGACGCTCGCTGCCGCCCAGCCAGTTGCACAGGATGCGGCCGTTGAGCAGGGTTTCCTGGGTGCCGAAGGTCTTGGAGATCAGGATGCCGGCGGTGGTCGCCGGGTCCAGCGTTGCCAAGGTGCGCTGCATGGCCGCGCCGTCGACGTTGGAAACGAAATGCACACGGAAACGCGCGCCGGCTGCCGGACGCAGCGCATCGGCAACCAGACGCGGACCCAGATCCGAACCACCGATGCCGACACTGACGATATCGGTGACGTTGCTGGCTTCCAGCGCCTTGATCAAGGCACCCATCTGCGCCTGCACCGCAACCGCTTCTGCACGTGCAGCTACTGCAACCGGCGCATCACTGGCGTCGCCGCGCAGCGCGCTGTGCAGCACCGCGCGATCTTCGGTGTGGTTGATCTTCTGGCCAGCGAACAGGCGCTGGAAACCGCCGGCGACATCGCGCGCGGCGGCCAGTTCCAGCAAGGCATCCAAGGCCGCGCGGTCGTATTTCTGCCGCGCGAAATTCACATACAACGGACCGACCTTCAGTGCCAGGCGCTGCACCCGGTCAGGCTCTGCGGCCATCAGCGAGGGAATGCCGGTGCCCTGCAAACGCTGGGCGTGGGCGTGCAATACGTCGAATCCGTTGTTGGTGATCATGCGGCCTGTGTGGGGATGCTGTCGTTGGTGTGGGAAATGCGGTTGTCGCCGTCAACGTAGACAAGCTTGGGCTTGAACGTGCTGGCTTCTTCTTCGCTCATGCCGGCGAAGGCAGCGATGATGATGATGTCGCCCACCTGCACGTGGCGCGCTGCGCCGCCGTTGAGCGAGATCACGCCGCTGCCGGCTTCTGCGCGCAGTGCATAGGTGGTGAAACGGGCACCGTTGGTCACGTCCCAGATATGCACCTGTTCGAATTCGCGGATGCCGGTCGCCTGCAACAGGTTGTCGTCGATCGCGATGGAGCCTTCGTAATTCAGCTCCGAATGGGTGACGGTGGCGCGGTGAATCTTGGTCTTGAGCAGGGAGAGTTGCATGACAATGCCGAAACTGCGTGAGAAAGGGCGCAGTCTAGCACCGGCGCGCGCCCCTGCCCGCACCGCAACATGACCTTTCCAGCGACGCTCGCCCGGATACAGCAATGGCGCCACAATGGCGCCATTGGTTGTCATGCAGAGGCTTGCTGACGGACAAACAAAGTCCGCCAACTGCCTATTCAGAACTCTGGGATTCAGAACTCAATATTGTCGATCAGGCGGGTATTGCCCAGCTTGGCCGCCACCAGCGCCACGCGGGCACCTTCGTGGCTGGCGCCCGGCTCGCTCAGGTCTGGCATGCGCACCACCGCGTAATCCACCAGGTAGCCGGCAGCTTGCAGCTGCGCCGCCGCCTGCTGCTCCACCGCTACACGCTCGGCGCCGCCCAGGTAGGCATCACGCGCGGCCAGCAGCACCTTGCGGATAACCGTGGCCTGCGGCCGCACATCGGCGGTCAGGTACTGGTTGCGCGAGCTCATCGCCAAACCATCGGTCTCGCGCACGATCTCGCCACCGAGGATCTGGATCGGGAATGCCAGGTCGGCCACCATCTGCTGGATCACTGCCAGCTGCTGGTAGTCCTTGCGCCCAAACGCGGCCACGTCCGGCTGTACCTGGTTGAATAGACGGCTCACCACCGTGCAGACACCGTCGAAGTGCCCCGGGCGGTGTGCGCCTTCCAGCAGCGAACTGACACCGGGCACATGCACGTTGGCAGCCAACTCCACGCCAAACGGGTACATCGATTCCACCGTGGGCAGCCACAACACGTCACAGCCAGCCTTCTCCAGGCCACTGGTGTCGGCCTCGGGCGTACGCGGGTAACGGGTGAAATCCTCGTTCGGACCGAACTGGGTCGGATTGACGAAGACGCTGGAGACCACCTTGTCGGCATGCTCACGCGCCAGCTTCACCAGCGAGTAGTGGCCTGCGTGCAGATTGCCCATGGTCGGTACCAGCGCAACGCGCAGGCCCTCGCGCTTCCAGCCGCTGACAACGGCGCGCAGCCGGGAAAGTTCGGTAACGGTTTCGATCATGATGCGTAAGCGTGTTCTGCGTCGGGGAAGATGCCGGCGCGCACGGCGTCGGCATAGGCACGGACCGCACCGGCCACCGAGCCGCCTTCGGCAAGGAAATCCTTGACGAACTTGGGACGTCGGTGACCGCTGTCCAGACCGAGGAAGTCATGCAGCACCAGCACCTGTCCGTCGCAATCGGGACCGGCGCCAATACCAATGGTGGGAATCGTGATTTCGGCAGTAACGCGGCCGGCAATCGGGGTCGGCACGCACTCCAGCACCAGCAGGCTGGCGCCCGCCTCGGCTACGGCCTTGGAGTCATCGAGCAACTGCTTGGCAGCATCGCCGCGACCCTGCACGCGGTAACCGCCCAGGCGCAATACCGACTGCGGGGTCAGGCCCAGGTGCGAGCAGACCGGAATTTCGCGCTCGACCAGGTGACGGATGATGTCCAGCTTGAAGCCAGCACCTTCGATCTTGACCATCTCCGCGCCGGCCTGCAGCAGCTTGAGCGAGGCATCCAGCGCGCGCTCGGCGGTGGCGTCGGCGCCAAACGGCAGGTCCGAGACCAGCAGCGCGCGCTCCAGTACGCCCGCAACTGCGCGGGTGTGATAGACCACGTCGTCAACGCTGACCGGCAGCGTTGAATCGTGCCCCTGCACCACCATGCCCAGCGAATCACCGACCAGGATCAGGTCCACGCCATTGGCGTCGAAGGCACGGGCAAAGCCGGCGTCGTAAGCGGTCAACATGACCAGCTTCTGGCCATTGCGCTTGGCCTCGGCCAATGCGGGGACGGTCCAGGGCTTGCTATCTGCGTGTGTGCTCATATGGTCATAACGGTGGCTTATGAGCCGACCATTATCCCCCTATCGGGTCGATACCGCAGGTATTGATGCCTACCAATACGTCCCGCACTGTTCCATGACCCGGAATCAGGGCGTCTGGCGCCACGTCTGCCAGCGGCAGCAGGGCAAAGCCGCGCTGATGCAGGAAGGGGTGTGGCACCTGCAGCTGCGGCAGGTCGATCACCTGCTCGGCATACAAGAGCAGATCCAGATCCAGCAGCCGCGGCCCCCAATGCTGGCCCGGCTCGCGCACCCGCCCGAACTGCTGCTCGATCGCCAGCAACTGCTCAAGCAGCTGCGGCGCCGGCAGATCGGTCTGCAGCGCAACGGCTGCATTGATGAAATCTGGCTGCGCCTCGTTACCCCAGGCCGGGGTGCGATACAGGCGTGAGCTGGCCAGCAGCTGCACACCCGGCAGCTGCGCCAGCACATCGATCGCCGAACGCAGGGTGGTGGGCGCATCCCCAAGGTTCGCGCCCAGCCCGATACACGCTACAACCATCGCCGCTTACTCGCCTGCAGTTGCGCTGCCACCGCCAGGACGGCGCCGACGGCGACGGCGCCGCGGTGCCGCACCCTCCTCCGCCTCGCCGTCGGTATGCACCGAATCCAGCCCAGCGCCCACTTCGTGCCCGGCCTCGGCCTGGGCCTCGCGCCAGAACGCGATGTCTTCCTGATGCTCGCTGGAAGCGGCCTGACGCAGGGCCAGGAAATCGAACGCAGCGCGGAAACGCGGATGGCTCAAGGTACGCAGCACGCGCTTGCGCTGACGGGTACTGAAGCGCGACTGCAGCAGCCAGATTTCCTGCATCGGCAGCGAGAAGCGGCGCGGCAGGGCAATCGTGCTCAGCTGGTGCAGGGTCACCCGGTCGGCGGCACGGCGCTGCGCCTCTTCCGGCGCCAGGCCCTGCTTCTGCAGGCCGATCAGCGCGCGACAGAAGGCCGGCCACAGCAGCAGTGCGAACAGGAAAGCCGGCGACACCGGTTCCTCGTTGGCGACGCGCTCGTCAGTATTGCGCAGACCCTCGATCAGGATGCGGCGCAGCGCACCGGTGCGGTTGCTCTTCAGCGCAGCGGCGCTTTCCGGGAACAGCACGGCCAGCAGTCCGTAGCGCTCCAGCCCTTCGAAGCTGGCCACACCATGCCCGGACAGGAACAGCTTGAGCACTTCTTCGAACAGACGGGCCGGCGCGGCCTCGCTCAGCAGCGAGGCCAGGCGCGGAATCGGCTCGGCGGTAGCCGCTTCGATCTCGAAGTTGAGCTTGGCCGCCAGACGCACCGCGCGCAGCATGCGCACGGGATCTTCGCGGTAGCGCTGTTCCGGATCGCCGATCAGCTTCATCCGGCGTGCCATTACGTCTTCAAAGCCGCCGGTGTAGTCGCGCACCGAGAAATCCTCGATGGCGTAATACAGGGCGTTGCAGGTGAAGTCGCGACGAACCGCGTCATCTTCAATGGTGCCGTAGACGTTGTCGCGCACCAGCATGCCGTTCTCGACTTCGCGGTCGCCGCTGCCGTCATCGCTGTTGGCGCGGAACGTGGCTACTTCGATGATCTCGCGGCCGAACACCACGTGCGCAAGGCGGAAGCGGCGGCCGATCAGGCGGCAATTGCGGAACAGCTGCTTGACCTGCTCCGGGGTGGCGTCGGTGGCCACGTCGAAATCCTTGGGGCGTCCACCTACTAGAAGGTCGCGCACAGCGCCACCAACAAGATAGGCGCCGAAGCCGGATTCGCGCAGACGGTAGAGCACCCGCAGCGCATTGGGACTGATATCCCGGCGCGAGATGGTGTGCTGATCGCGCGGGATCACGCGGACGGTGAACGGCGTTGTAACTATGGAATTGATGTTGGCGCTTCCAGTTGGGTTTACGGGATTGCCGAGCGGCAACCAGATGCATATACTAGCGCGCTCGCCAGACGCGAACAAAACGCTCCCTTCGTCTAGAGGTTAGGACGTGGCCCTCTCAAGGCTAAAACAGGGGTTCGAGTCCCCTAGGGAGCACCAACTCCGTCTGCGATAGCAAAAGCCCCGCCCTGCGGGGTTTTTTGCTTTGTACACCTGCCAGAGCTCTGGCTCCAGCATGCCTCTTTGCGCCCGCAGCCCGGGCCAATGAGAATGCCCCCGCCCACCCCCTGCATCCTGATCTAGAATTGCAGGGTTCAAAGCCGGACCCCGTCATGCCTTTTGTCGTTACCGAAAACTGCATCAAGTGCAAACACACCGATTGCGTCGAAGTCTGCCCCGTGGATTGCTTCCACGAAGGCCCCAACTTCCTTGTGATCGACCCTGACGAATGCATTGATTGCACGCTGTGCGAGCCCGAATGCCCGGTCAACGCCATCTTCCCCGAGGATGATGTGCCCGCCGGCCAGGAAGGTTTTGTTGCGCTCAACGCCGAACTGGCCAAGGCCTGGCCGGTGCTGACCATCCGTAAAGATCCGCCGGCCGATGCGGCCGAGTGGGACGGCAAACCAGACAAGCTGAAGCTGCTGGAACGCTGAGCCGCCGCATAGCCAGCTCAACAGCCAGCCAATGAAAAGGGCGCCCGCTTACGCAGGCGCCCTTTTTTATTGCCAAACCGCCGCGATCAACCGGCCAGCTTGGCCTTCAGCGCTGCGATCAGCTTGGTTGCAGCGGCACCGGTGGCCGGCATGCCGCGCGGATCCACTGCCGACACATAGGCACCAGCGTCGGTTGCAACCACACGCACCAGGAAGTTGCTGCCTTCATAGGCAACATCGTAAGAGCCCAGCAGCTGCGCGCGGCTGGCGATGGTCAGGCCTTCGACGCCGGCGAGTGCCTCACCGACCTTGCCGAATACGTCGTCACGGCTGCCACTGACGGTGAAACCGCTCTGCGACGAGGCCACGGTCGCTGCCGAGGCAGCCGCCGGCTTGGCCGCCGAAGCCAATGCCGGGATCGGCGCCGAGCCGGCGGTGTTGGGCAGGTTCAGATCCGGCGGCACTTCCAGCGGGCGGGCTTCCGGGGCCAGCGCGTAATCGCCGCGCGCACCGCGCTTGAAGAAGCAGCCAGAGGTGGCCACGGCGGTGACCACGCCCAGCAGCACCAGCGAGAACACGCGAACGGTAGAGGTTTGACGCATGGGTGAATCTCCAGAGTTCAAAGGCCGCCGGATCAGCGGCTGGATAGTTCTTCCAACGCACCCACGTCAGCGGCCAGATGATCGGCATGTGCGTGGTATTGCGCGGAAAGCGGGAGCAGCGGCAAGCGCAGCCCATCACCGATGCCGATGCGCTGCAACAGCGCCTTGACCGGAATGGGGTTGGACTCGACACCGCAGAAATCGTGGTACGGCTCAAGACGGGCATCCCAGGCCTCGGCCGCCTCGTGCTGGCCAGCGCGGGCCAGGTCACACAGGGTGCGGTAGGCACCAGGCAACACGTTGGAGCCGACCGAAATCAGGCCATCGGCGCCAGACAACATGGAACGGGCTGCCGAGCCGTCGTCACCACTGAGGATGGCGAAGCTGTCGCTGCGCAGCTGCAGCAGGGCTTTCAGGCGGGTGGTATCACCCACCGCTTCCTTGATGCCGATGATGTTCGGATGCGCAGCCAGCTCGGCGACGGTCTCCGGCAACAGGTCGCAGCCGGTGCGCCCGGGCACGTTGTACAGCAGCACCGGCAAGCCGCCCTGCTCGGCCACGGCCAGGTAATGCTGACGCAGGCCTTCCTGGGTGGGCCGCACATACGGCGGGGTGACCACCAGCGCATGGGTGGCGCCATTGGCGGCCGCGCGTTTGGTCAGGGCAATGGTGCGGGCGGTGCCGGACAGGCCGGTACCGGCCAGCACCGGCACCTTGCCAGCAAAGGCAGCAACGGCGCTGCGCAGCAGGCCATCGTATTCATCGTCGGACAGGGTGGAGGCTTCGCCGGTGGAGCCGGCTACCACGACACCCTGGACGCCGCCCTTGAGCTGCTGCGCCAACAGCCGCTGCCAGCCGTCGGGATCGAGTGCGCCGTCTGCCTTGAAAGGCGTCGCCAGCGCGGTGATGAGACCAGATATGGACAAAGTGTCAGTCGCTCTTCGTGGGGGTAAAGAAGCCCGCCGAGCGGCGGGTTCGTGACCGAAGGCATGTTACTTGCCGGTCGAAAGCACGGGCAAGTATGCTGGACACCAGCGAACAACCCCCAAACGGTGTTGTTCAGACTCATCTAGCACCCGGAACCACCTTGACCGACACCACGCCGCGGCCGCTGCCGACCGAAAACCACCTCCTGATCAACGCCTATACGACGCATCCGGAGTCCCCCCTGCTGTCCGTTACCCGTCGAATTGCCGACAGCGGCTGCAACCTGGTCGATGCCCGCCTGTCCACGGTAGGCCGCGATGTCTCGGTGACCACCCTGGCCACCGGCTCCTGGGATGCCGTCGCCAAGCTCGAAGCCATGCTGACCCGGCTCGAGCGCGAAGAGAACCTGAAGCTGGTGTGGTACCGCACCGCCGCCAAACAGGCGCAGTCCAACCTGCTGCCGTACATCGTGGAAGTGGTTGCCGCCGACAAGCCGGGCATCCTGTTCCAGCTGGCCGACTTCTTCGACCGCCAGGGCATCACCATCGAGAACCTGCAGAGCACCCGTTACCAGGCCATGCAGACCGGCGCGGAAATGTTCTCTGCGCAGATCACCATTGGCGTACCCTCCAACATGCACATCGCCGCCTTGCGCGACGATTTCCTCGAGTTCTGCGACCACCTCAACCTGGACGCGATCATGGACCCGATGAAGTTCTGAAATTCGCGCGCCCGTCACAGGCGCGCGGCGTTTCATGTAATTGCAATCGAACTACCCCAGGCTCCGGAAAGGATCTGATGAACATCGGCGATACCCTGGACCGAAACTCCCTAGCCCTGCCACTGGCCCTGTCCGGCGGCACCACTACCAGCCTCGGCGAACTCGCCGGCCAATGGTTGGTGTTGTACTTCTACCCGAAGGACAGCACCCCCGGCTGCACCACCGAAGGCCTGGATTTCAATGCGCTGCTGCCCAAGTTCAAGCGTGCAGGCGCGCAGGTGTTCGGCATCTCCCGCGACTCTGTGAAGTCGCACGACAACTTCTGCGCCAAGCAGGGTTTCAAGTTCCCACTGATCAGTGACGCCGATGAAGCGCTGTGCGCCGCCTTCGACGTGATCAAGATGAAGAACATGTACGGCAAGCAGGTGCGTGGCATCGAACGCAGCACCTTCCTGATCTCTCCTGACAGCCAGCTCGTGCAGGAATGGCGCAAGGTCAAAGTCGCCGGCCATGCCGATGCCGTGCTTGAAGCACTGAAGGCCGCTCAAACCAAGTGACCCACATCCCGTTCCAACCCATGTCATCGCCCTGCCCTGCAGGTGCGATGGCGTGACCCTGTCCCGCCACCAGGAATCGACGATGACCCGAGGCAAGCGCATCTACGTACTGGATACCAACGTGCTGATGCACGATCCGACCGCGCTGTTCAAATTCGAGGAACATGATGTCTACCTGCCGATGCAGGTGATCGAGGAGCTGGACAACGGCAAGAAAGGCACCACCGAGGCGAGCCGCAATGCCCGTCAGGTGAGCCGCTTCCTCAATGAGCTGATCGAACAAGCCGGTATCGGCAGCGTACAGAACGGCGTGCCGCTGGCACGACCGAAGGGCCTGCAGCTGCGCGGCGCGCAGAGCGCCGGCAACCTCTACTTCCAGACCAGCCACTTCGAGGCCGGCAAGAGCTTTGGCAAGGTGATCCCGGACAACGCCATCCTCGGCGCGATCCTGGCATTGAAGGAAGAACACCCGGAAACCCCGGTGGTGTTCATCTCCAAGGACATCAATCTGCGGATCAAGGCGGCTATCGCCGGCATCGATTCGGAGGACTACGAGAACGACCGCGCGCTGGATGATTTCAGCCTGCTCTACACCGGCGCCACCGTGCTGCCGGAAGATTTCTGGAAAAAGCACAGCGAAAGCCTGCGCAGCTGGAGCGACAAGGGCCGCACCAGCTACGAGATCCAAGCCGCCGACGACGAAGACTGGCATCCAAACCAGTACGCCTACCTGGCCGGCGACGACGAAGTAGAACTCAAGGTCAGCAAGGTCGAGGGCGATGGTCGCATCACCTTGTCGGTGGTCAACGACTTCCGCCACGGCTCACATTCGGTCTGGGGCATCACTGCGCGCAACCGCGAGCAGAACTTCGCGCTGAACGCGCTGATGGACCCGGAGATCGACTTCGTCACCCTGCTCGGCACCGCCGGCACCGGCAAGACCCTACTCGCACTGGCCGCCGGCCTGGCGCAGACCATGGACACGCAGCGCTACCGCGAGATCATCATGACCCGCGCCACGGTCAGCGTGGGCGAGGACATCGGCTTCCTGCCCGGCACCGAAGAAGAAAAGATGACGCCATGGATGGGCGCACTCACCGACAACCTGGAAGTGCTCACCCACAACCAGGACGGCGGTGCCTGGGGCCGTGCGGCCACCAATGATCTATTGGCCAGCCGCATCAAGATCCGCTCGATGAACTTCATGCGCGGCCGCACCTTCCTGTCGCGCTACCTGATTCTGGACGAGGCGCAGAACCTCACCCCGAAGCAGATGAAGACCTTGATCACCCGCGCCGGTCCCGGCACCAAGATCGTCTGCCTGGGCAACGTCGAGCAGATCGACACGCCCTACCTCACCGAAACCACCTCCGGCCTCACCTATGCGGTGGACCGTTTCAAGAATTGGCCGCACAGTGCACACATCACACTGCGCCGGGGAGAACGTTCGCGTCTGGCCGATTATGCTTCGGAGGTTCTGTGAAACATCTGCACACCCTGTCCCTGCTGGCTGCGGGAACACTCACTCTGGCAGCCTGCACGCCGTCGAACACGCGCCCCGGCAGCGTGCCGACGGCGGTCAAGACGGGACAGTCCTGGGTCGTTACCCGCCCCGTGGTCGCCGCGCAGGTGCTGGACACCTGCTCGCGCGACAGCCCCGCCAAACATGCCGGTGAAGTCACCGGCTACTGGGCGCCCAGCCGCGCCGACATCGACGCACTGGAAAGCCAACTTGCTCAGCTGCAACCCACCATTGCCGAGCCGGCCCTGTCCGGCCGGCAGTACGTGGGCTTCGAGTCCAGCGGCAAGCGCCTGATCTACATCAACGCCTTCACCCTGCCGGATCACAGCGACACCAATCCGGCCCGCGAAGCCATCCGTGTCTGCGATGGTGGCGCGCAGTTCTGGGGTGCGGTGTACGACCCACAGGCCGGCACGTTCTCCAGCATCGAGCGCAACGGCGCGCTGCCCAAGCCCTGATCCGGCGTCGGCATGAAGGTCCGCCTGCCCACCTGGGTCTGGATCGGCGCCATTGCACTGTCCTGCGTGGCCGGCATGGTCAACGCGGTCGGCTTCCTGGGCTTTGAGCACCAGGCGGTCAGCCATGTCACCGGCAGCACCAGCCAGCTCGGCATTGCCCTTGCGCATGCCGACTGGCGCTCGGTCGGCCACCTTTGGGGCCTGCTGATTGCCTTTGCGCTGGGCGCGATGCTCAGCGGCCTAATCATCCAGGACAGCACCCTGCAACTCGGCCGCCGTTACGGCGTCGCACTCGCCTTGGAATCTGCCTTGCTGCTGTTGGCCATTCCACTGTTCAAGCAACAGCAGGTCTGGGGCGCACTGGCTGCCGCGATGGCCTGCGGGCTGCAGAACGCACTGGCTACCACCTTCAGCGGCGCGGTAGTGCGCACCACCCACCTCAGCGGCATGTTCACCGATCTCGGCATCGGCCTGGGCCATCTGCTGCGCGGCCTGCCGGTGCCGATGCACCGGCTGACCTTGAGCGGTTTGATCATTGGCGGCTTTTTGGCCGGCGGCATAGTGGGGGCAGGGCTGTTCGCGCGCTGGCAATACGACGCACTGCTTGTCCCGGCCGTACTGACCGGACTCAGCGGCCTGGGTTATGTGCTGTACCGGCAATGGGCCATGCGCAGGCAAGCCTGAGGCAGGCCAGCGGCAAACCCTGCACAATCGGCGCATGAGTCCTTCAACGCCCGTTTCCGCCCTCACCATCGCCGGCTCCGATTCCGGCGGCGGTGCCGGCATCCAAGCCGACCTCAAAGCCTTTGCCGCGCATCGCGTGCACGGCCTGTCGGCAATCGCCGCCCTCACCGCACAGCACACCCGCGGCGTCACTGCCGTGCACGTGCCACCGCTGCCGTTCCTGCAGGCACAACTCGACGCCTGCTTCGACGATTTCGACATCCATGCGGTCAAGCTCGGCATGCTCGCCAATGCCGAAGTGATCCATCTGGTTGCCGACGTACTGGAGCAGCGCCGCCCGCCGCAGATCGTGATCGATCCGGTGATGGTCGCAACCAGCGGCGCCAAGCTGCTTGAAGACAGCGCACTGCGCGCGATGCGTGAGCGGCTGCTGCCGCTGGCTACGCTGCTCACACCCAATACGCCGGAAGCAGAGCTTCTGCTCGGCCGCAGCATTCGCAACGCAGAAGATGCTGAAGACGCCGCTACTGCACTGATCGACATGGGTGCCGGCGCCGTACTCCTAAAAGGTGGCCATCTATTGGAAGGCAATCGCGTGATTGATCGTTACTTCGATGGCGTCAGTCGCGAGGAGTTCAGCCACACCCGGCTACCGGTCGATGCGCACGGTACCGGCTGCACACTGGCCTCGGCCATCGCCGCGCAGCTGTGCTGCGGACTGTCGCTGGCCAATGCCTGCGAAGCAGCGATCGACTATGTCGCACGCGGCCTGCAAGGCGGCTATCACCCAGGCCGCAGCGACGTGATGGTGCTGGATCACTTCGGCGCGGCCCGTCCGGCATGAACACTGATTCCTTGCCCTTCGAGACAACGGCACTGCCAGTCAACAGCGCCGATGGCCATCGCTTCGAACTGCCGGCCTACCTTCCCGCACAGCCTCGCGCCTGCCTGCTATGGCTGCCGGCACTGGGCGTGGCAGCACGCCACTACCAGGCGTTCGCAGAAGCCCTCGCCGCCAACAACATCGCCGTGTTCCTGCACGAGTGGCGCGGCAACGGCAGCAGCAGCCTGCGCCCAGACCGCAGCCACGACTGGGGCTACAAGGAACTGCTGCAACTCGACCTGCCTGCCGCCGAAGCCGCCATGCATGACGCACTGCCCGGCCTGCCGTTCCGGCTGGGCGGGCATAGCCTCGGCGGTCAGCTCAGCTGCTGCTATGCCGGCCTGCGCGAACGCGAGCTCGACGCCTTGTGGCTGGTCGCCAGCGGCACACCGTGGTGGCGCAGCTTTCCTGCCCCGCGCGGCTGGCTGCTGCCGCTGGCCTATCGCTTCCTGCCATGGCTTGCGCAACGCAACGGCACCCTGCCCGGACGCCGCGTTGGTTTCGGCGGCACCGAAGCACGCGGACTGATACGCGATTGGGCGCGCGTGGGCCTGAGCAATCATTACGCCGCACGGGGAATGCAGATCGACCTTGAAGCCGGCATGCGCGACATCAGCGCAACGACGCGCGCGGTGGTGCTGGACAGTGATTGGTTGGCGCCGGTCAGCTCGATGCAACAGCTGCTGGCCAAGCTTCCAGCGTCGACACGCAGCTTGAAAATACTGTCATCGCGCGAATTGGGCGTGCGCGCCGACCACTTCCAGTGGATGAAATCACCACAGACCGTGGCTTCGGCACTGATTCATCCCGAAGATTAAGAAATTTTCACAAAAGCGTTGACGCAAACGTCTCAAATCCGCATAATCTCGCTCCTGGCAACGAGGCGCTCGTAGCTCAGTTGGATAGAGTACCTGGCTACGAACCAGGTGGTCGGGAGTTCGAATCTCTCCGAGCGCACCATGTCAGAACGCAGATTCAATCTGCACCGTTTCAAACTACAACAGCAATGTTGAGCGCTCGTAGCTCAGTTGGATAGAGTACCTGGCTACGAACCAGGTGGTCGGGAGTTCGAATCTCTCCGAGCGCACCAATACTAAAAACAGCAGGCATTGCCTGCTGTTTTTTTATGCGCGTCATTTGACGGCAATTCAAGCAGCCGGAATGTAGTGCCGAGCCATGCTCGGCAGAGGCCTCACCAGGAAAGCCCCAGCCGAGCATGGCTCGCCTCTACCGCGGGGCAGCACCATCGCGCACCACAGACCCCTCAGCGCGCACCCGTCACGCAGGAGCGCAAGCACTGTAGTGCCGAGCCATGCTCGGCAGAGGCCGCCCCTGGATCGCACCAGCACAGCACGACTACGCCCTACAGACCCCCAGAGGCGCACCAGCACTTGTAGGAGCGGGGGTCGCCGGGCACGAGGGGCGGGGTTAAAAACACCCTCCGCCCTCCTCCTCCCCCCCCCCCCCCCCCCCCCCCCCCCCCCCCCCCCCACTACAGTGCGACCACCGCAGCACACCCCACTGCACCTTCAGTCGCGCAGTGTCATTGCACACATCTCACACGACAGCCGCGAAAAAGAAACTCAAAGAGAACGCAAATGAAAAACCTGCAGACACAAAAAAGCCCCGATAAAGGGGCTTTTTTGAAACTGGCGGAGTGAGAGGGATTCGAACCCTCGATAGAGCTTTTAACCCTATACTCCCTTAGCAGGGGAGCCCCTTCAGCCACTCGGGCATCACTCCGTTTCTCTTGCCCCGTTACGTGTATTCCGTAGCGGGGCGCGAAGAATAACGTTAAACGGGGTGAAAGGTAAACCCCTTATTCGGAAGTTTCTTCACTTCCGGGAGTTGCGGGCTCATCGCCACGCTGGATACGCTGGAAAATCTCCTCGCGATGGACAGCAACGTCCTTCGGCGCGGTGATACCGATACGTACCTGGTTGCCCTTGACGCCGAGCACGGTCACGCTGACCGAGTCGCCGATCATCAAGGTTTCGCCTACACGGCGAGTCAGGATCAACATTTTGCAAATCTCCATGGAACCGGCAGGGTTTCCCGCCGACATTGGCGCGCTTTCAGCAATGCGCCCCACGACAAAGGGAAAAGACTCCCAATGTTACCGTCAGGGCGCGAACAGCTTCAAGGTGCGCGACTTGTCACATTCAGGCCAGATGTGGCTTGACCCACTCCAGCACGCCCTCAAGGGCCGCCACCAGCTTGGGACCATCTTCACCGCCACCCTGGGCCATGTCCGGACGACCACCGCCCTTGCCGCCGATCTGGGCCGCGACGTGGGCCAACAGCTCGCCCGCCTTCACCTTACCCAGCGCCGCGCCGTTGACGCCAGCAACCAAGGCTGCCTTGCCATCCTGCACACCCGCCAACACGATGATCGCGTCGCCCAGCTGCTGCTTCAGGCGATCGATAGCATCGCGAAGAGCTTTGGCATCAAAGCCTTCCAGACGAACCGCTAGCACCTTCACACCGGCCACATCGACTGCCGAGCCGCCCAGGTCAGCGGTAGCGCCTGAGGCGACCTTGGCCTTCAGGGCCTCCAGCTCGCGCTCCAGCCTCTTCTGCCGCTCACCGAGCTGGCGGATCTTCTCGACCACGTCACTGGCACTGCCGCCGAGCAGCTGCGCCGCTTCGTGCAGGCGTGCCTCCTCGTCAGCCACATAGTCCAGCGCGCCCTGCCCGGTCACCGCCTCGATACGGCGCACGCCCGAAGACACACCGCCCTCGGAGGTGATCTTGAACAGGCCGATGTCGCCGGTGCGCGAAACATGGGTACCACCGCACAGCTCGGTGGAGTACTCGCCCATCTTCAGCACGCGTACGTTCTCGCCGTACTTTTCGCCGAACAGCGCCATGGCACCGAAGTCCAGCGCTTCCTGCATGCCCATGTTGTGCACTTCGGCCGCATTGTTGGCGCGAACCTGCTCGTTGACCTTGCGCTCGATGACAGCCAGCTCTTCAGCAGTGATCGACTGGAAGTGCGAGAAATCGAAACGCAGGCGATCCGGCGCCACCAACGAGCCCTTCTGCTGCACATGGGTGCCCAGCACTTCGCGCAGGGCGGCGTGCAGCAGATGGGTTGCGGAATGATTGAGGATGGTGGCGCTGCGACGCGCAGCATCGACCGTACCGGCCAGCACATCGCCGATCTTCAGCGCGCCCTGCTCCAGCTTGCCGACATGGCCGTGGAACTGACCAGCGAACTTCTGCGTGTCGCTGACCGCCAGCTTGACGCCGTTGGCCGACAGCACGCCGGTATCACCGACCTGGCCACCGGACTCGGCGTAGAACGGGGTCTGCGCAGTGAACACGATGACCTCATCGCCAGCCTGCACGGCATCGACCGCGCGGCCATCCTTGATCAGCGCGACAACTTTCAGACCGTCGGCCTGCAGACGGTCGTAGCCGAGGAAAACAGTCGGGCTCAGGGTGGAGACCAATTCGGCGGAAAGCGTCACACCACCACCGAACTTGCCGGCCGCACGCGCGGTTTCGCGCTGGTGCTCCATCGAGGCATCAAAGCCGGCCATGTCCACCGTCATGCCGCGCTCGCGGGCGATATCAGCGGTCAGGTCGACCGGGAAACCATAGGTGTCATACAGACGGAATGCGTCGACACCCGGGATGACGCCATCGCTGACCTTGGCGGCGACGTCGTCGAAAATCTTCATGCCCGAATCGAGGGTTTCGGCGAAACGCTCTTCTTCGGCCAGCAGTGCACGCACGACGGTATCGGCCTGCGCCGGCAGCTCCGGATAGGCCTCGCCCATCTGCTCGATCAGGGTTGGCACCAGCTTGTTGAAGAACGGCTGGCGCACGCCCAGCATCCAGCCATGGCGCAGGGCGCGACGGATGATGCGGCGCAGGACATAGCCGCGGCCTTCGTTGGATGGCAGCACGCCATCCACAATCAGGAACGAGCAGGCACGAATGTGATCGGCGATCACGCGCAGCGACTTGTTTTCCAGATCAGCCATGCCGGTCAGCTCGGAAGCCTTGCGGATCAGCGCCTGGAACAGGTCGATCTCGTAGTTGGTATGCACGTGCTGCAGGATCGCCGCTAGCCGCTCCAGGCCCATGCCGGTATCCACGCACGGCGCCGGCAGCGGCTGCAGCGAGCCATCGGGCTGGCGGTCGAACTGCATGAACACCAGGTTCCAGATTTCAATGAAACGGTCGCCATCCTCGTCCGGCGAGCCCGGCGGGCCACCGGCGATGTGGTCGCCGTGGTCAAAGAAGATCTCGGTGCAGGGACCGCAGGGGCCGGTGTCGGCCATCTGCCAGAAGTTGTCCGATGCGTACGGCGCGCCCTTGTTGTCGCCGATGCGCACGATGCGCGCTTCCGGGATGCCAACCATGTCGCGCCACAGCGCGTAGGCCTCGTCATCGGTGTGATAGACGGTGACCAGCAGGCGATCGGCCGGCAGCTTCCAGACCTGGGTCAGCAGTTCCCATGCCCAAGCAATGGCGTCCTTCTTGAAGTAATCGCCGAACGACCAGTTACCCAGCATTTCGAAGAAGGTGTGGTGACGCGCGGTATAGCCGACCTGGTCCAGATCGTTGTGCTTGCCGCCGGCGCGCAGGCAGCGCTGGACGTCGGCCGCGCGCACGTAGCTGCGCTTTTCCGCGCCCAGGAACACGTCCTTGAACTGGACCATGCCCGAGTTGGTGAACAGCAGGGTCGGGTCATTGCCCGGCACCAGGGGTGCCGACGGCACGATGGTGTGGCCTTTGCCCTTGAAGAATTCGAGGAAGTCAGCGCGGATCTGGGAGGTAGTAAATTTGGCAGGTGTATTCATGGGGACTGGCGGTAAGCTGGCAAGCGGGTCCCAGCAGCCCTTGTGGGCGCGGGAATTCGGGACAACCGAAACCCTGAAAGGGTAGCAGGCCCAGCTCGCCCAGTCCTGTTCAGTCCTCTGGATCGTAGCGGCTGGCCTGGCGGATACAGTTGCCATCAAAGCCACGCCGGGCCAATAGATCCGCGGCTTTACGCCGCTGCGGCAGGTCTTCCGGGCCACTGGCACCAAAACGGCGGCATACCAGCTCGCGTGCGTTTTCAGTCCAATCGCCCTCAAACGAGGCCATCGCTGCTTCGATCTGCTCGCTGTCCAGCCCGTGGGTGCCCAGCTCCGCGCGGATATGTAGCGGCCCATAGCCACTGCCGGCGCGGTTGCGAACTACCGATTGGGCAAAACGGGTGTCGTCTTGCCAGCCCTCTTCGGCCAGCTTGGCCACCGCCGCATCGACCGCATCCGGATCGACGCCGCGGGACTTGAGCTTGCGGCCGAGCTCTTTGCGCGAATGCTCGCGCCTGACCAGCAGGCCCAGTGCGCGCTGTAGCGGCGTCTGCTGGCGACCGCGCTTGGTTTTGCCCTCAGGCTGATCATCCATCTCGGTCATCACGCCACCACGTTCGTCTCAGCCAGGCTCGTTTCAGCCAGGTTCGTTTCAGCCAAGCTAGCTTCGACCAGGCTCAACTCCGCCCGACTTGACTCCGGCGAGCCCAGATCCAAAAGCCCAGCCCCGGCAATACCCAACCCCGCGCCATCCATGCCGCGGGGCCTTCATGGACAAAATGCCGCAGGAGCGGGCGACGTCACTGACGATGCGCCGCCCGCTCCCGCGGGAAAATCACTCCTCGCCGTCGTCAGCGTCGCCTTCTTCGCGCGCAGCTTCGGTGGGCTGGAATTTCTCGCGCAGCTCGGCCTCGAGGCGGACTGCAACCTGCGGGTTGTCACGCAGATAGCCACGGGCGTTGTCCTTGCCCTGGCCAATGCGCTCTTCACCGTAGCTGTACCAGGCGCCGGCCTTCTCGACGAGCTTGGCTTCCACGCCCATGTCGATCAGCTCGCCCTCGCGGGAGATGCCTTCGCCATAGAGGATTTCGGTGATGACCTGCTTGAACGGTGGTGCGAGCTTGTTCTTGACCACCTTGATCTTGGTCTGGTTGCCGATGATCTCGTCGCCCTTCTTGATCGCACCGATACGGCGGATATCCAGACGCACCGAGGCGTAGAACTTAAGTGCGTTGCCGCCGGTGGTCACTTCCGGGCTCTGGCCCGGCATCATCACACCGATCTTCATGCGCAGCTGGTTGATGAAGATGACCAGCGTATTGGAGCGCTTGATGTTGCCGGTCAGCTTGCGCAGCGCCTGGCTCATCAGACGGGCCTGCAGGCCCGGCAGCTGATCGCCCATTTCGCCTTCGATTTCAGCACGCGGGGTCAGCGCAGCGACCGAGTCGACCACCACGATGTCGACCGAGCCCGAACGCACCAGCATGTCGGCGATTTCCAGTGCCTGCTCGCCGGTGTCCGGCTGCGACAGCAGCAGGTCGTCGACATTGACGCCCAGCTTGGCGGCGTAGATCGGGTCCAGTGCGTGCTCGGCGTCGATGAAGGCAGCGGTGCCGCCCAGTTTCTGGCATTCGGCAATCGCCTGCAGGGTCAGGGTGGTCTTGCCCGAGGATTCCGGGCCGTAGATTTCGACCACACGGCCCTTGGGCAGGCCACCTATGCCGAGTGCGATGTCCAGCATCAACGAGCCCGTGGGGATGATCTCGACGGGCTCGACAACACGGTCGCCCATACGCATCACCGAGCCTTTGCCGAACTGCTTTTCGATCTGACTCAGTGCAGCAGTAAGCGCGCGCTTCTTGTTCTCGTCCATCGCGTTCGTCCTCGGGGTTGATTTCGTTGATTTCGTCATGGGGTCCACTGTAGGGGTGTCGTATCGCACAGGCTGAGACTGCAACCGAGACGACAAAATTATTGGGCCGACAAGGATACCGACAGCAGCCCAAACACCCGCCCTACGTAAGGGAAACAGTCAGTTACGGCTGCGAAATGCGCAGTTTCCAAATCCGTGGGGTTCAGCGATTTGGCCGCAGCAGCCCGCAATACAGCCCTTCGATGGAGAAATCCTGGTCAGGCAGGACCTCGATCGGTGCGTAGTCAGGGTTGCGCGGCAGCAGGCGGATCCGGTCCTTGGCGATCTTCAGCAGCTTGACGGTGATCTCGTCATCGATACGCGCCACCACGATCTGCCCGGAGGTCGCATCGCGGGTGCGGTGCACGCCGATCAGGTCGCCATTGAAAATGCCTTCGTCGATCATCGAATCGCCCTGCACTTTCAGCAGGTAATCCGGTGCCGGCGAGAAGAACACCTTGTCCAGCACCACGTAGTCGTCCGAACCGATGTCCGCACCAATTGGCAGACCGGCAGCAACCCGGCCGAGGATCGGCAGGCGCAGCACGTCGTCATTGGCGGCCTGCACAGGCGCCTGCAACTCGGCGTCGCCCTCGCCTTCCTGACGCACCAGCCGGATGCCACGAGCGCGACCGGGGACGCGCTCGATGGCGCCGGCCGCTTCCAGGGCATCCAAGTGGTATTGGGCCGAGCGCACACCCTTGAAACCAAAGGCGCGGGCGATCTCGGTCTGCGATGGCGGCATGCCCTCGGCCTCGATGCGCTCAGCGATCAAGTCGAGGATGGCCTGCTGGGTGTCGGTGAGGTTCATGGTTAGTAGTATTACTACTAACAAAAAGATCTGCAAGCCCCTCCACGAAGATCAGGGATGCCGCCCGCTGCGCCAGATCGAGAACAGTATCCAGACTCCACAGATGCCCGCGCCAACGAAGCCGCAAAGCCCCAGCGCCAGGAACCAGCGACTGGAAAGCCCGCCCACGCTGTGCATCACGATCGACGAACCGATGATCAATGCTGCGGTGATTACGCCAACCACCAGTCGGTTGGCGGCGCGGTTTACCTGATCGCCGAAGCCCTGCAAGGCGGTGGTTTCCACCCGCAGTTTCAGCTGCCCACGCCGCGCCGCCTGCACCAGTCGACGCAGATCTCGCGGCAATTCGCCGGCAAGGTCCAACATCCCCAACAAGCTGCGGCGGCCGCGCTTGAGCAGCGCCTTGGGCGCATAGCGCTGCAGCACCACCCGCTCAAGGAAAGGACGCGCGGCACTGGCCATGTCGAAGTCCGGATCCAACTGCCGACCCATGCCCTCAAGGGTGAGGAATGCCTTGATCATCAATGCCAGATCCGCCGGCAAGGTGAGGCTGTAGCTGCGCAGCAGCTGGGTGATGTCGCCGAGCATCAGGCCGATACGCAGATCCTTCAGCGGCACGCCGCGGTATTGATCGACGAATTGGCTGATGTCCTGTTGCAGGCGACCTTCGTCGACTTCCACACCGCCAGCCCAGTCCAGCAGCACATCGGCAACCACCTGCGGCTCCTGCTCAACCAGCCCGTGCAGCAGCTGTGCGACCTGGAAGCGGCGCGCTTCGGACAGCGCACCAACCATGCCGAAGTCGATCACGCCGATGCGCCCATCGCGCATGTAGAAGATGTTTCCAGGATGCGGATCGGCATGGAAATAGCCGTCTTCCAGCACCATTTTCAGCACGATCTCGGCGCCGCGCCGGGCCAAAGCAGCACGGTCCAGGCCGGCCTCATCGACTGCTTCCAGCTTGCGACCCGGAATGCCATCGACGAAATTCTGCACGTTGAGGCTTTCGCAGGTCCACTGCCAATGCACGCCGGGAATCAGGATGTCATCGCGGCCATCGAAGTTGCGTGCGATGCGCTCGGAATTGCGGCACTCGGCGGCGAAATCCATCTCGCTGCGCAGCGACTGGGTGAACTGCTGCACCACTTCCGCTGGCCGATAGCGGCGCAGATCCGGCAGGCGCGCTTCGACGATTTCAGCCAACCGCGCCAGCAGGCGCAGATCGGCCTCAACCACATCGCGGATGCCTGGCCTGCGTATTTTCAGCACCACCTCGCGGCCATCGTGCAGACGCGCGCGATGCGCTTGCGCCAAGGAGGCAGCAGCCATCGGGGCTTCATCGAGGAAGGCAAATACCTGCGTCGGCGCCGCGCCCAGATCGGCCTCCAGCTGCTCGCGGATCGCGGCATAAGGCAATGCGGGCACCGCATTTTGCAGCTCGGACAGCTCGGCGATCCACTCCGGCGGCAACAGGTCCACGCGCGTGGCCAGCACCTGGCCGAGCTTGACGAAGGTCGGGCCCAGTTCCTGCATCGCACTGCGCACACGTACCGGCGCGGTCATCCGCAGCATCTGCTGGCTGTCGTTCCAGCGCACCAGACGACCTGCCCGCTCAAGTACCGAAGCCAGCCCGGTACGGCGCACCACATCGCCGAAACCATAGCGGATCAGAACCGCTGCTATTTCCTGCAAGCGGCCCAGATCACGGACCGTGCCCAGTGTTTCCCACATCGCGACTTATCCCGGTTGCTGCCCGGGCCAGCATGTCATAGATGCTCGTCGATGCCGCGCAATGCAGCACCCACGGTTTGCCTGCGTATGGCATCGCGGTCGCCATCAAACTGGAACAGCTGCGCGCGCGCATAGCCACCGCGGCGCTTCCAGCCTATCCAGACGCTGCCAACCGGCTTGTCCGGGCTGCCGCCGCCGGGGCCAGCGATGCCGGTCACCGCCACTGCTACGCCAGCGCCGGAATTGATCAGCGCACCGGCCACCATTTCCAGCACGGTTTCGCGGCTCACAGCACCGAACTGCTCCAAGGTCTGCGCGCGAACGCCGAGCAGGCGCTGTTTGGCTTCATAGCTGTAGACCACCATGCCGCAGTCGAAGAAGGCCGAGGAGCCGGCGATATCGGTCATGCTCTTGGCGATCCAGCCACCACTGCAGCTTTCCGCGGTTACCAGCTGCAGGGAGGCCTGCTGCAGGCGTTCGCCGAGCGCGGCGGCCAGGGCATTGAGATCGGCATCGGTTGGATTGGACATTGCGGTAAAGGGGGCTGGGCGGAGAACCCTTACGTTTTACCGCAGATGACGCCTGCGTGTCAGGGCACAGCCACGAGGTGGTGGCCGCGGGGGGCGGCAGGGCTGTGGGAGCGGCATAAGCCGCGAAGCTGATAATGCTGAAGTAGCGGGCAGCTGTGCCATCTGATGATGTGCCTGCTTCGCGGCTTACGCCGCTCCTACAAAACAAGACAGCCGGCACGGGGCCGGCTGTCGCTTCATTCTTCAATGGACCAGCAGGCTGCCCGAATCACCACTCGGGCAGTCTTTCCGGCAACAACGGCCGGATCACCGCACCGTCTTCGCTTGCCGCCAGCTTTTCAGCTTCAGCAATCGGGATGTCGACCTCGATCAGCCAGCCTTCTTCATCGGCCTGTTCGCTGCGGATGACCTCCAACTGGTGCAGGCGTGCACGCAAGCGGCCGGCACTTGGCGGCAGCCGCACCTGACCGGTGACATGCTGCAGGCCCAAGCGCTTGCCCAACACCGATTGCAGCAGTTCCAGGCCACGGCCATCACGCGCGGAAACCCAAACCCGCTCGCGCCGCGACTCATCCGGAACGCCATCCTGCGCGTCATGGCGCACTTCAGCGCCTTCGATGCGATCGATCTTGTTGAACACCAGCAGCTGCGGCAGATCGCCCGCACCGACAGCTTCCAACACTTCATCGACCTGGGCGATGCGTTCCTCGCGCAGCGGATCGGCGGCATCGACCAGATGCAGCAGGAAATCCGCCTCACGTGCTTCGGACAAGGTCGAGCGGAACGCCGCCACCAGGTCGTGCGGCAGATTGCGTACGAAACCGACGGTGTCTGCCAGCATGGCGTTGCCGCCGGGCAGCGTGATACGTCGCACGGTGGGGTCCAACGTCGCAAACAGCAGATCGGCAGCGTAGGCGCCGGCGCCGGTCAAGGCGTTGAACAAGGTCGACTTGCCGGCATTGGTGTAGCCGACCAAGGCGATACGCGGCATTTCGCTGCGCACGCGCGCGCGGCGCATCTGGGTGCGCTGCACCTCGACCTTTTCCAGCCGCTTCTGCAGCTGCTCCACCCGCTTCTGCAGCAGGCGGCGGTCGGTTTCCAGCTGGGTTTCACCCGGGCCGCGCAGACCAATGGAACCACCGCGCTGACGCTCAAGGTGGGTCCAGCCACGCACCAGCCGCGTCGCCATATGCCGCAACTGGGCAAGCTCAACCTGCAGCTTGCCTTCGTGGCTATGCGCACGCTGGGCAAAGATGTCCAGGATCAGACCGGTGCGATCAATCACCCGGCGCTCCAGGTAGCGCTCAAGGTTACGTTCCTGGACCGGGCTGAGTTGATGGTTGACCAGCACCAGATCGGCGCCAGTGGCGTCGGCCGCAGCCTTAACTTCTTCCAGCTTGCCGCTGCCGATCAACGTCGAGGGGTTCGGCCTATCCATGCGTGCACTGATGGTCGCGGCAATGCTTGCCCCGGCCGAGCGCGCCAGATCGGTGAACTCCTCCAGTACGTCTTCTTCCAACCGGCCAACATGCGGCTGGATCAACAGCGCATGTTCGCCCTTTTTAGAGCGGTCAAACATGCGCCGCCACCTGCTTATTCGTTGTCGTTGTCAATTTCGTCATCAGCTGCCTGACTTCCATCACCCGATTGCACATAGCCACCACCCGGCCCCACGCGCACATTGCGCGCCGGCACCACGGTGGAAATGGCGTGCTTGTAGACCATCTGGCTGACGGTATTGCGCAGGAGCACCACGAACTGGTCGAACGACTCAATCGTGCCCTGCAATTTGATGCCATTTACCAGGTAGACCGAAACCGGCACGCGCTCGCGGCGCAACGCATTCAGAAACGGATCCTGCAAAGACTGCCCCTTGGACATCGTCTACTCCTCGTTATTGTTTTTATGGACCGGACCGATGGCGGCGTCCCCTGCCCGTCCGGAACCCTGATGGTACACCGCCGCGCGCTTGCTCAGCCTTGCAGAAAGCGGGAAACCGCGTTCTGCACACCAGACATGTCCCGAACCGGGTCAAACCAGCGTGCATCCAGCTCGCCACGCAACCAGGTGAGCTGCCGCTTGGCCAGCTGGCGGGTCGCAAACACGCCTTTGTCGCGGAACTCGGCGGCGCTGCCCTGCCCGTCCAGGAACTGCCAGGCCTGCCGGTAACCCACCGCACGTACCGCCGGCAGGTCCAAGGGCGCAGCCACCGCCGCCATCTGCGGCAGCGCCCGCAGCGCTCGCACCTCGTCCAGGAAGCCACGCTCCAGCATCAGGTCGAAGCGGCGCTCTATCCGCTGATGCAGGACCGCGCGGTCAGCCGGGGCCAGTACCAGTTTCAGCACCCGCGCCGGCAGGCGCGCGATCCCCGGCAAGCCCTGCCAATAGCTGATCGGCTTGCCGGTCAGGCGATAGACCTCCAGCGCCCGCTGGATGCGCTGCGGATCGGTGGCATGGATGCGCGCTGCGGCGATCGGGTCGATAGCCGCCAGCTGCACGTGCAAGGCCGGCCAGCCACAGACCTCAGCCTCGGCGGCAATTGCCGCGCGCATGGCAGGGTCGGCCTCGGGCATAGGCGACAGCCCCTGCAGCAAGGCACGGAAGTACAGGCCGGTACCGCCGGCCAGAATCGGCAATCTGCCGCGCGCGACGATGTCACGCACCGCCGCCGTCGCGTCAGCGGAGAACTCGGCGGCCGAATAGGTCTGCCACGGGTCGCGCAGATCCAGCAGGTGATGGCGGATGCCGTCCTGCTCGGCGGCATCCGGCTTGGCTGCACCAATGTCCAAACCACGGTAGACCAGCGCCGAATCGACGCTGACGATTTCACCGTCATAGGCCTTGGCCAGCGCGATGGCCGCCGCGGTCTTGCCTGAGGCGGTCGGCCCCATCAAGGCGATGGCCAAGGGCCGTTGATCGATGCCCATCAATCCTCGTCCGGCCAGCGCGGCATTGCAGGCTTGTCGGCACGCGGCGCGGGCACCGCATCGAATGCAGCCAGCACCTTGAGCGCGTCAACGGTGGCGGCAACATCATGCACACGCACCATCATCGCGCCCTTCTGCACCGCCAGCAGATGCGCGGCCAGCGAACCGGCCATACGTTCGGCAGCAAGCGCTCTGCCGGTGACATCACCAATGCAGCGCTTGCGCGAGAAGCCCGCCAGCACCGGCGCGCCCAGATCGTTCAAACGATCCTGTGCGGCCAGCAAGGCAAAATTCTGCGTGGTGTCCTTGTTGAACCCGTAACCCGGGTCCAGCAGCAGGCGCTTGCGCCCGATCCCCGCCATCTCGGCCGAGAAAATACGCTCGGCGAGGAAGCGCTGCACGTCGCCAGCAATATCGACGTATGCCTGCGCGACGCCCGCATCGTATGGCCCGCCCACGGCATGCATCAGCACCACCGCAGCCTTCGACCCGGCAACCACTTCCAGCGCACCAGGCTGCCGCAAGGCCTGTACGTCGTTGATCATGTGCGCGCCTGCATCCAATGCGGCACGCATCACTTCCGGCTTGAAGGTATCCACGCTCAGCGGCACTGCCACCTGCGCAAGCAAAGCTTCAATCACCGGCACGACGCGGTCGATCTCCTCCTGCACCGATACCGGACTCGCCCCCGGGCGGGTGGATTCGCCGCCGATATCCAGCAAGTCTGCACCCTGCTCGACCAGCGCCAAGGCATGCGCGACGGCAGCCGCAGTATCCGCATGCTGGCCACCATCGGAAAACGAATCCGGGGTGACGTTGACGATGCCCATCACCTGCGGCCGATCCAGCCGCAGCGTACGGTCGCCACATTCAAGGGTTGGGAAAACATCAAACATGGGCGCTCCGACGGACTGCAACAGCGCCTAGTTTAAGCCACCGCAGCGGCTCTCCAGCGAAGTCGCCCGGCCGCCTTGCCGTGGTGCCGGAGCGGCGGCACCAACGCTCAGTTCTTGTTGCGGGCGCGGATCCGGCTGCCGATCAGGCTCAAGATCACCCCCAACACCACGCCGATGAAGATACCGGCCAGGAAGTTATTGGTCTTCACCCCGAAACCGACACCGGCCACGGTGGCGATGATCATCTCCGGCACATTCGCAGAGGGTGCCTTGGGCGGCGACGGAGCATCATTCATGGGGAAAACCTGAAAAAACCAAAGTGACGCCATTCTCGCCCAGTGCAGGGCCTGGCGCATAAAAAAACGGGCCGGAAAACCGGCCCGTTCTTGTTGCATTGATGTTGCTGGCTCAGTGCTGGCCGGCAGGATCGGTGATCGGTGCCACCGGCTGCGGGGCGTCGCCCCCCTTGCCATCGTCGGCACGGTCGTTGTTGCCGCCCTTGTCCACCCAGCCTGCAGGCGGCGACGGCTTACGCCCTTCCATGATCGCCTTGACCTGGTCGGCGTCGATGGTTTCCCAGTCCAGCAGCGCAGCAGTCATTGCCTCGACGATCTGACGCTTCTCATCCAGGATCTTGTAGGCAACGTTGTACTGCTCGTCGAGGATGCGACGGATCTCCGCGTCCACCTTCTGCTGGGTGGCCTCGGAAATGGTCTTGCTGTGCATGCCATAGCCGGCTTCTTCATCGGCGTAGACCATGATGCCCAACACATCCGACATGCCGTACTTGGTGACCATGGCACGGGCCAGCTTGGTAGCACGCTCGAAGTCGTTGGAGGCACCGGTCGACATCTCGCCGACGAAGATCTCTTCGGCGATGCGGCCACCGAACAGGATCGCCAGCTCTTCCAGCATGCGCTCCTTGTACTTGCTGATGTGGTCATGCTCAGGCAGCTGCCAGGTCAGGCCCAGGGCCCAACCGCGCGGCATGATGGTGACCTTGTGCACCGGGTCGGCCTTGGGCAGCGACATGGCGACAACAGCGTGGCCGGACTCGTGATAAGCGGTATTACGACGCTCTTCCTCACGCATGACCATGCTGCGGCGCTCAGGACCCATGTAGATCTTGTCCTTGGCGTCCTCGAAGTCCTTCATGTCGACTTCCTGCTTGTTGCGACGAGCCGCAAACAGGGCGCCTTCATTGATCAGGTTGGCCAGATCGGCACCGGAGAAACCCGGGGTACCGCGTGCCAGCACTTCCGGACGCACGTCATCGGCGGCCGGCACCTTGCGCAGGTGCACGCGCAGGATCTGCTCGCGGCCCTTGATGTCCGGCAGGCCTACCATGACCTGGCGGTCAAAACGACCCGGACGCAGCAGCGCCTTGTCCAGCACGTCGGGACGGTTGGTGGCAGCGATCACGATCACGCCTTCGCCGCCCTCGAAACCGTCCATCTCGACCAGCATCTGGTTCAGGGTCTGCTCGCGCTCATCGTGGCCACCGCCGGTGCCCGAGCCGCGGTGACGGCCCACGGCATCGATCTCGTCGATGAAGATGATGCACGGCGCATGCTTCTTGGCCTGCTCGAACATGTCGCGCACGCGGCTGGCGCCGACGCCGACGAACATCTCGACGAAGTCCGAACCGGAGATCGCGAAGAACGGCACCTTGGCTTCGCCGGCAATAGCGCGGGCCAGCAGCGTCTTACCGGTACCCGGCGGACCAACCATCAGCACGCCGCGCGGGATCTTGCCGCCCAGCTTGGTGAACCTGGACGGATCACGCAGGAACTCGACCAGTTCGCCGACTTCTTCCTTGGCTTCGTCGCAGCCGGCGACGTCGGCAAAGGTGACCTTGATCTGGTCTTCGCCCTGCAGCTTGGCGCGGGATTTACCGAAGGACATCGCGCCCTTGGCGCCACCGCCACCGCCCTGCATCTGGCGCATCATGAATATCCAGAAGCCGATCAGCAGCAGTATCGGCAGGAACTGCAGCACGATGCCCCAGAAACTCGGGCCAGCCGGTTCCTGACGGGCAACTTCAACATTCTTGGAATACAGCTGGTCCAGCAGCTTCGGGTCAGCCGGCGCATACAGCGCACCGTCGGAGCCGTCAGCGCGCTTGAAGCGCAGATGGTTGGTGGTCAGGGTGGTCTTGTCGGTGTATTCAACCGACTTGATCCGGCCCGCATCCACTTCCTGCAGGAACTGTGTGTAATTGCGTGCATCGCCAGCGGCGGCTGCCCCACTGCGCGGGGCAAAGCTCTGGAACACCACCATCAGCACGACGGCGACAACCACCCATAACAGGAGGTTCTTGGTCAGGTCGTTCATCCTCATCGGCTCCGGTGTCCCTCTAGATACTAAATACTGAAAAGTCGTATGGCTGAGCTTACTTTATCTGGGTGCGCTTGCTCAGTCCGAGGGCGTAAACCTCAGATGAACGCTTGCGTGAAGCATCCGGCTTGCGAATGGCGACCTTGTCATAACGACGGCGCATTTCACGCACATAGTCATCAAAGCCGACGCCCTGGAACAACTTGATCAGGAACGCCCCGCCCGGCTTGAGATGGTTGTCGGCAAAATCCATCGCCAACTCCGCCAGGTGCATCATCCGCGGCTGGTCAACCGCATCCATACCACTCTTATTGGGGGCCATATCCGACAGCACAAGGTCTACCGGCACATTGCCGAGCATGGCTTCAAACTGCGATAGAACGTCTTGTTCCCTGAAGTCCCCGTGAAGGAACTCGACACCGGCCAAGGGCGGCATCTCCAGGATATCCAGCGCCAATACGCGGCCGGTGTCGCCCATCTGCCTGCGCACCTGCTGCGACCAGCCACCCGGCGCGGCGCCCAGATCGACCACCACCATATGCGGCTTCAGCAGGCGGTCACGTTCCAGCAACTCCTCCAGTTTGTAGGCCGCGCGCGAGCGCATGCCCTCCTTCTGGGCCTTTTTCACAAAAGGATCGGAGAAGTGTTCTTTCAGCCAGCGCTGGCTACTTTTGCTACGGGAAGGCATCGGTAATGGGGCTCACAGGGGTGGTCATGATACCCTGAACCCCCTTGATTACCTGTAGTCCTGCATGTCCATCGTCCTGACCTCGGCCCAGAACCGATTCCTGCGCGGCATCGCGCACGACCTGAAAGCACTGTTGCAGATCGGTGGCAAAGGGGTCTCTCCGGCCTTTTTGGCCGAGCTGGAAGAGGTACTGGAGCGCCATGAGCTGGTCAAGGTGAAGGTTGCTGCAGAAGACCGCGAAGCCCGCGACACCCTGATCGACGAACTGGTCCAGGCCAGCGGCGCTGCCCTGGTACAGCGCATCGGCCACGTCGCCGTGCTGTATCGCCCGGCCAAGGAAAAGCGTCAGATCGTGCTGCCGCGCGGCTGATAGCCGAGGAATACCCATGCAGTTCAGTCGCGAGCTCCCTGATTACATCTATTCCCTGCGCTCGGCCGATGGCCAACATGCGCAGGTGAACGACCGCGCACTGAGCCGCAGCTTCATCCTTGCACCGAACAGCTTGATTGAAGACTGGCCGGTTGCCTCGGTCACCGAGTTGCGCGCCGAAGATCTGGACGCAGCACTGGAACTGAATCCGGCACTGGTGATCCTTGGCACGGGTGAGAAGCAGATTTTCCCGCCGGCCGCGATCATGGCAGCTTGCCTGACCCGCGGCATCGGCATCGAGGTGATGAACAATGCCTCGGCCGCACGCGCCTACAACGTGCTGGCCGGCGAAAACCGCCGCGTAGTGATGGCCATCATTCTGCAAAGCACCCCGTAAAGCGTAGTCATGCTGCGCTGGGGCATCGCCAGGGCTGATTCTTGTAGGAGCGGCGTAAGCCGCGAAGCAGACGGTCAATCAGACCGCAGGCATGCCTGCAATTCCAACCACACCTGATTCGCAGCTCATGCCCGCAAGGCCAAATGCCGCCCTGTAGTGGCGAGCCATGCTCGGCTGGGGCTTTACGGACAGTGCATCGGATAGCTCATCAGCTTCGCGGCTTACGCCGCTCCCACAAGTTCGGTGCGCACTGACGCACCGTCGGGAAAGCCACTGCCGAGCATGGCTCGGCACTACGGTTGAAGCTTGGCTGGGAAAGCCGCTGCCGAGCATGGCTCGGCACTACAGTTGCGGCTTGGCTGGGAAAGCCCCTGCCGAGCATGGCTCGGCACTACGGACTGATTGCAGCAGGCGCTTACTTCTTCGGCAGGTAGATCAGCGGGTCGACCGGCTTGCCGTTGTAGCGGATCTCAAAGTGCAGCATGTCGCGCGAGGTGCCGGTACGACCCATCTCGGCGATTTGATCGCCCGCTTTCACACTCTGACCTTCATTGACTAGACGCTTGCGGTTGTGGCCGTAGGCCGACAGCCACTGATCGTTGTGCTTGATGATGATCAGCTCGCCATAGCCGACCAGACCAGCGCCGGAATACACCACCACACCTGGACCAGCGGCACGCACCGCCTGGCCACTGCTGCCGGCGATATCCACGCCCTGCTTGGTGGCTTCACCGGCGACGAATCGACCCACCAGAGCACCGTCAGCCGGCCAGCGCCAACCGATACCGCTATTGACCGGCGTAGGCGCCACTACCGGTGCCGGCGTTACCGGGCGCGTAGCGGCCGTCGTCGAGCCACCGGTTGACGGCCGAGTGGCCGCCGCACCGCCCGGATACAGACGCAGAGCCTGCCCCGGATAGATCGTGTAAGGCTCGGACAAGCCATTCCACGCAGCAAGATCGCGCGGGGTGATGTTGTTGATCCGGGCGATGCCAAACAACGTATCGCCACGACGCACTACCGCCGTCTGCCCCGGCTTGGCCACCGAGGCACGCGGCGCGGTCGCCGTAGACGAACCCGAGCTGCCGCCCGAAGGCTTCACCACCGTAGCAGTGCCACACGCTGCCAACGAGACTACGGCCAGTACCGCCAGCGCCCTGCTCAATCCCTTGCCCAACATCAATGCGTTCATGCGAATTTAGCCCTCCAGACCAGCCATGCCACCAGGCCCACCACCAATGCGGTGGCGATCCAGCCCAACGGCTCAATCCAGCGCCGCAACCGTTCAGCTGCCTGTGCGCCGCCGAAGCGGATCACCGCCGCCAACAAATAGACCCGCTTGCCACGACCGACCAGCATGCTCAAAAAATACTGCGGCAACGGCACACCGACGATACCCGAGGCCCATGTGAAGACCTTCATCGGGATCGGCATGAAACCACCCAGCACCAGGAAGGTGAACACCGCCCACGGCGACTCCGCCATCTTGGCCTGCAGGGTGGCGATGCCACTTTCGATTGCCGGCAGCATGCCCATTGCCTCGAACACCGGCTTGAGCACCTCGAATGCGTAATGCCCCAGTGCGTAGCCCACCATCGCGCCGACCATCGAGCCAGCCAAGCTGAGCGAAGCGAAGCGCCAACCCTTGCGCGGCTGCGCCACGCACATCGGCATCAGCATCACTTCCGGCATCACCGGGAAGATGATGGCCTCGATGAAACTCAGCACGGTCAAATAGGTCGGCGCGCGCTCGTTGGCGGCCCAGACCATGGCGCGGTCGTATAACGGCCCGAAAATCTTCATTCAGTGAGTAATCCTGTTCTCAGTCCAGCATGCCCGGCAACAACGGCACGAAGCTCACCGGTGCCAGCTCTTCCTGGGTAATGGTGCCATCTGCCTGTCGGGTCAGTTGCAACAGCACCTGTCCGCCGGGCCCGCCAACCGGCGCGACCAAGCGGCCGCCCACGGCCAGCTGGTCGATCAAAGCATCCACCAGCGCCGGCGCAGCAGCCGTCACCACGATGGCATCGTACGGGCCGTGCTCGGGCCAGCCGATGCGGCCATCGTCATGCTTGGTGCGGATGTTCATGCCCAGATGCCGGAAGCGCTTGCGCGCCTGCCGCAGCAGGTCGCCGATACGCTCGACGGTGAATACCTCAAGACCCAGCGCGCCGAGAATGGCGGCCTGGTAACCCGAGCCGGTGCCGACTTCCAACACCTTCTTCGGCGCGACCGCCAACACCACCTCGGTCATCCGCGCCACTACCCAAGGCTGGGAGATGGTCTGGCCATGGCCGATCGGCAACGCAGTATCTTCGTAAGCGCGTGAGGCCAGCGCCTCGTCGATGAACAGATGCCGCGGCACCACGCGCACGGCATTGAGCGTGGCCTCGTCGGCAATGCCCACTTCGCGCAGGCGATCGACCAGACGATCACGCACCCGCTGCGAGGTCATGCCGATACCCACGGCCTCCGGCTGCAGGCGCATGCGCGGCGTCATTCAGGCGTCCCCAGGGTTTCGGTCAACCCGCCTACCCAACTGGCGATCTTTTCCAAGGCCGAATAGCGGGTCAGGTCGACCTGGATCGGGGTGATGGAAATATGCCCGGTGCGCACGGCGTGGAAGTCGGTGCCGGGGCCTGCATCCTGCTCGCTACCAGCCGGGCCAATCCAGTACACGGTATTGCCGCGCGGATCGGTCGCCGGAACGCAGGCTTCGGCGCGATGGCGATTGCCAAGCCGGGTAACCTCAAAGCCACGGATCTCGTCCCATGGCAGGTCCGGCACGTTGACGTTGAGGATGGTGTCGGCCGGCAACGGATCGGCGATCAGCCGGGACACGATCTCCACCGCCGCGCGCGCGGCAGTAACGAAATTCTTGGCTTCATGCTTGTGCGTGACCAGCGACACCGCCACCGAGGGCAGGCCAAGGTGGCGCCCTTCCATCGCCGCCGATACCGTGCCCGAATAGATCACGTCATCGCCGAGGTTGGCGGCATTGTTGATCCCCGACACCACGATGTCCGGTTCGAATTCGAGCATGCCGGTCAGCGCCAGGTGCACACAGTCGGTGGGCGTACCCGCTACCGCACAGGTGTAGTGGTCAATGCGGCGCAGACGCACCGGCTGATCCAGCGTGAGTGAGTTGGAAGCGCCGGAACGATCACGGTCCGGTGCCACCACGGTGACTTCATGTCCGGCGTTGCGAAGCTGCTCGGCCAACATCTTGATGCCGGGGGCGTCCACACCATCGTCATTTGATACAAGTACGCGCATTAAAGGCCTGGGTTACTGGATCAACACGCGGCGCTCCCACTCAGCGCCGCAATCGCCGGAACCTCCGGTTAGTACATCACCGTGACGGACCGACCTGAGTGGCCATGATACCGGAATGCGCCGCGGCACTTTCCACCCCTGCGGGACTTGCCTGCGACCGCGCGCACGTTACGCTGTACAAATGTCGTACCCAGATGAAGAAGATGACGCCGCACTGTTCCGCTCGGCCATTGGCGAAGTGACGCCGATGCGCCAGGTGGAGGCACCGGCTGCAGGCAAACCACGGCCCAAGCCGCGCGCGCGCATGGCCGAACAGGATGAATCCGAGGCCTTGGGCGAGTTCGCCCGCCTGTTACGTTCCAGCAAGCCACTGGAAGCCGGCGACAACGCCAGCTACCGGCGTGACAACCTGCCGCCACAGATGTTCCAGCGACTCAAGCGTGGCCAGTATTCAGTACAGGACGAACTGGACCTGCATGGTGCAACCGCCGCCCAGGCCGAGAACCTGTTGCGTCAGTTCCTGCTGGAAGCACGCGCACATGAACACGGCTGCGTGCGCATCATCCACGGCAAGGGCCTGCAATCAGATGGTGGCGCGCCGGTATTGAAAAACCTGGTCGACCGCATGCTGCGCCAGCGCAATGACGTGCTGGCCTTTCATTCGGCGCCGCCCACCCAGGGCGGTACCGGTGCGGTTCTGGTGTTGCTGGCCAATCGCTGAGCTACCCGCTCGGCCAGTGGAAAGCGCTCATCCAAACGGCGCAACCCCAGCGTTGCAGCAGCCCGGGTATGCGCAGCGCACCCGGGACTGTTCGCGTGGAGTTCCGGCCCCGTCTCCCGGGTGCGTTGCGCATACCCGGGCTACGGCTTGGCCAACCACTTACTCGGCGGCGCTCTCTTCGCTCGACGCCTCAGCTTCAGCTGCCGGAGCGCCCGCAATTTCATTGCGGCTGGCGTCGGTCACTTCACCCAGTTCATGCAGCACGGCAGTGGCGTAACAGCCCGGTGGCAAGGCGAACGACACTTCGAGCACATCATCGGCCAGCCACTGGTGTTGCATCAATGAAGGCTTGAGCCGCAGCGAGCGACGCTCCTGCTTGAGCCCGGCCTGTTCAAGTCCGGTACGCAGCGCCAAAGCCTGCTCATCACCCAGGGCCTGGTCTTCCAGCGCCCGTGCGGCGTCGGTCGCGCGCAGCTCACCAACGCCCCACAACGGCGCGCTGGGGTGAATATCGAATCGCCCCAGACGCTCGGCCAGCACCTCGCTCATCGGCTCTGGGCCAAACACCGAACGACTGCCGTCCAGCATCCACACCTCGCCCTCCAACGCAGTGTCCCAGTTGCCCGCCTCAACGCGCGCGGCAAGCACGCGATTGAACAAGGCCGAGCGCGCCGCCGACAGCAGCATCGAACGCTGATCCTTGCGTACCCGGCGGCCGTTGAACATCTGCAATGCTGCCGGCACATTGCCGCCATCACGGCCAAAGCGCTGTTCGCCAAACCAGTTGGGCAGGCCGCGTGCGGCGACAATCTGCAGACGCTCTTCGATTGCCGCCTTGTCGCCCTGCACACCGCGCAGCACCAGCTTGAAGCGGTTGCCCGCCAATGCGCCGCGCTGCAGCTTGCGGTTATGCCAGGTCGATGCCAGCACGTGCAACTCATCGGACTCCAGCAGCGCCAGATCCGGCGCGACCCGCTTCGGCAGATGCACACTGAAGCGCTGCGTGGTCACCGCATGCCGATCTTTCTGCCCGGCATAGCTGACGCCCATTTCCGGCACGCCAGCCCACTGCGCCAACTGCTTGGCAATGGCCACGGTATTGGCGCCGCGCTTGCGGATGTCGAGCAGCAGGTGCTCGCCCTCGCCGGTCGCTTCGAACGCGGGAATTTCATCCACCTGGAAATCTTCCGGCACGCTGCGGATCGCCGCAGCCAGCACCGGTTCGCCAAAGGCCAGCGGCAGCGCGATCATGCGGCCACCAACAAGGCTACGGCCTGCGCGGCAATGCCTTCTTCGCGACCGGTGAAGCCGAGTTTCTCGCTGGTGGTGGCCTTGATGCTGACCCGATCCAGATCGATCGCCAACAGCTGCGCGACTGTCTCGCGCATCGCCAACGCATGCGGGCCCACCTTGGGCCGCTCGCAGATCACGGTGATGTCGACATTGCCGACCTGCCAGCCGCGCTCACGCAACAACTCATTGCAGTGGGTGACAAAGCGGCTGCTGTCCGCGCCCTTCCAGCGATCATCGGAAGGCGGGAAGTGCACGCCGATATCACCCAGCGCCAGCGCGCCAAGCATGGCATCGCACAGCGCGTGCAAAGCCACATCGCCATCACTATGTGCAAGCACGCCGCGACTATGCGCTACGCGCACGCCGGCCAGCATGATGTGGTCGCCCTCACCAAAGGCATGCACGTCATAGCCTTGGCCGATACGGATGGGAGGGAAGGAAACAGAAGAGTTCATGGCAATACTTCTTGGCAGAGCCGACGCCAACGCGCCGGCAAGGGATCAGCTGCCGCGCCGCGACAGCTCGAATTCGAAACGGGCCAGATCGGCCGGGGTGGTGACCTTGAAATTGCTTTCCGCGCCTTCGATCAGCAACGGACGCACGCCCTGCCGCTCCATCGCCATCGCTTCATCGGTGACATCAACACCGGCAGCGGCGGCATCGAGCAGCGCGCGGGTCAGTTGATGGCGGCGAAACAACTGCGGGGTCAGCGCACGCCACAGCCGCTCGCGTGGCTCGGTACGGTCAATGCCGCCATCATCGCCAGCACGTTTGAGCGTGTCGCGCACCGGCGCGGCAAGAATGCCGCCGACCGGATCAGCACGCCCCACTTCCAGCAATCGGCTCAGATCGGTCGCAGCCAGATTTGGCCGCGCCGCATCGTGGACCAGCACGAAATCATCAGCACGCACACTGTCCGGCAAGGCCTGCAAACCAGCCAGTACCGACGCCGCGCGGGTCTCTCCACCCACACAGGTCAGCACCGGTTTTTCGGCAAACGAGGTCCAGCCCGGCCAATCGACATCGTTCTCGGCAATGGCCACCATCACCCCGGCCACGCCAGGATGTGCAAGCAGCGACTGCAAGGCATGCGCGAGCAGCGGCTCACCGTCGGCCAATAGATACTGCTTGGGCACCGGCCCACCGAAGCGCGCACCGCGCCCAGCCGCGGGAACCACCGCCCAGGTCTGTACGATCACGGCACGTTCTCCGGCGGCGACTGTTGATTGCCCTGCCCGCCCGGAGTTGTCGTTGCGGTTGCCGCTGCAGGCGCAGGCACCACGGGAGCAGCTACCGGCGCGTCTTCGACGACCCGGTAGAACTTTTCACCCGGCTTGATCATGCCCAGCTCGCTGCGCGCACGCTCTTCGATGGCAGCCTCGCCATCCTTGAGATCCTGGACTTCGGCGGCCAGGGAGTCATTGCGCTGCTGCAGACCGTCGTTGTCACGCTTCTGGTTGGCCACCTGCGCCTCGAGCATCATCACTTCGCCCGAGTTGCCTTGGCCAAACCAGAAGCGGTACTGCAGCAATCCCAGCAGTACCGCCAGCACCAGCAGCAGCCAGCGCCAATTACGCATGACGATCAGCGCTTGAGCGAGACAAACGCATCACGGCCGGCATAGCGTGCGCCGCTGCCGAGGGCTTCCTCGATGCGCAGCAGCTGGTTGTACTTGGCCACGCGATCGCTGCGGCACAGCGAGCCGGTCTTGATCTGGGTGGCGGTGGTGGCCACGGCGATGTCGGCAATGGTGGTGTCTTCGGTTTCGCCCGAACGGTGCGAAACCACGGCCGCATAACCAGCCTTGTCGGCCATGGCGATGGCTTCCAGGGTCTCGGTCAGGGTGCCGATCTGGTTGACCTTGATCAGGATGGCGTTGGCGGTGCCCGACTCGATGCCTTCGGCAAAGATCTTCGGGTTGGTGACGAACAGATCGTCGCCGACCAGCTGCACCTTGTTGCCGATGCGCTGGGTCAGCAGCTTCCAACCGGCCCAGTCGTTCTCGGCCAGGCCGTCTTCGATGCTGATGATCGGGTACTGCGCGGCCCAGTCGGCCAGGAAGTCGACGAACTGCTCGGAGGTCAGGCGCTTGTTCTCGCCGACCAGGTTGTACTTGCCGTTCTCGTAGAACTCGCTGGAAGCAACGTCCAGGCCCAGCAGGATGTCTTCACCGGCGTTGTAACCGGCCTTGCCGATCGCTTCCAGAATGGTGTCCAGCGCCTCGACGTTGCTGCGGAAGTCCGGCGCGAAGCCGCCTTCATCGCCCACCGCCGTGCTCAGGCCGTGGCTCTTGAGCACCGACTTGAGGGCGTGGAAGATTTCGGTACCCGCACGCAGCGACTCGCTGAACGAGCTGAAGCCGACCGGCAACACCATGAATTCCTGGAAGTCGACGTTGTTATCGGCGTGCGCGCCACCGTTGATGATGTTCATCATCGGCACCGGCAGCGACGGGGTGGCACCGGTCTTGGCGGCCAGGTACTGCCACAGCGCCTGCTTCTTCGAAGCGGCGACGGCGTGGGCGGCGGCCATGGAAACACCGAGCAGCGCATTGGCGCCCAGGCGACCCTTGTTCTCGGTGCCGTCCAGATCGATCAGGCGACGGTCCAGGCCCTCCTGGTCTTCGGCATTGAAGCCGGCCAGTGCGGTGGCGATGGTGCCGTTGATGTTGCCCACGGCATTACGCACGCCCTTGCCCAGGTAACGGGTCTTGTCGCCATCGCGCAGCTCCACGGCCTCCTTGGTCCCGGTCGAAGCACCGGACGGGACGGCGGCGCGGCCGAACGAGCCGTCGGCCAGGGTGACTTCGGCTTCCAGCGTGGGGTTGCCACGGCTGTCGAGGATTTCACGGGCGTGGATCTTGGCGATGTTGGTCATGTCTGGGGGCTAGGCTCGTTCAGGAGAGTCTGTTATCGACGGGAAACACAAAAACCAGCTGGGAGTTTAAACGAAGCGCAGGCTGGCGCGGCCGTTGCTTTCGCCTGAAAGCGGCGTGGGCCGCGGAAACGGACAAGGCCCGCACGGGGCGGGCCTTGTCTGGGGGTCTTGCACCTGTAGTGGGGGGGGGGGGGGGGGGGGGGGGGGGGGGGGGGGGGGGCGGGGCGGGGGGGGGGGGGGGGGGGGGGGGGGGGCGGGGGGGGGGGGGGGGGGGGGGGGGGGGGGGGGGGCGGGGGG